>JAGWRJ010000031.1 GCA_028869725.1 Alphaproteobacteria bacterium
CGGGAGAAGACATATTCGGCAGGACGCTGACGGGACAGATCGATGTCGGGCGCCATGGGGCCTTCGGTCTGTACGCCGTGGCGACGCAGGCCCAGCAGCTTCCAGGGGTGTCTGACTGAATCGGCCACAGCAGTGCCTTCAAAGCCGCAATGGACCATGCAATTGGCGCATTTTTCATAATTGCCAACGCCGTATTTGTCCCACTCCGTATCGTCCATCAATTCCTTGAAGGTCTTCACATAGCCTTCGCCGAGCAGATAGCAGGGCTTCTGCCAGCCGAACACGCAACGCAGCGGCATCGACCAGGGCGAACATTCATAAGTCTGGTTGCCAGCCAGAAAATCGAGGAACAGATCGGACTGGGTAAAATCCCATTTTCTGCCACCATCGCCGCGACGCAGGATGTCACGGAACAGGTTGCGTGTGCGCTCGCGGTTGAGGAAATGCTGTTGATCAGGGGCGCGCTCATATGCGTAACCCGGTGAGACGGTAATGCCATCCACCTCCATCGCCATCATCGTGTCGAAGAAACTGGCAGTACGTTCCGGATCCGCGTCATTGAAGAGAGTGCAATTGATCTGCACGCGGAAGCCTTTTTGCTTGGCGAGCTTGATCGCGGCAACCGCCTTCTCGTAGGTCCCGTCCTGGCACACGGACTTGTCGTGCATGGCCTTGTCACCGTCGAGATGTATCGACCAGGTGAAATTCGGATGGGGCTGATACTGGTCAATCTTCTTGGCCAGGAGCAGGGCGTTGGTGCAGAGGATGACGAATTTCTTGCGCGCGATATAGCCTTTGACGATCTGGGGCATCTCGCGATGCAAAAGCGGCTCTCCGCCCGCGATCGACACGGCTGGCGCGCCACATTCGTCGATCGCCTGCATGCATTCGTCATAGGACAGACGCTGATTGAGGATGTCGTCCGGATAGTCGATCTTGCCGCAGCCCGCACAGGCCAGATTGCACCGGAATAACGGCTCCAGCATCAGCACCAGAGGATAGCGCTTGCGGCCCATCACGTGCTGCTTGGCGACATAAGCCCCGATACGGGCGGCCTGTTTAAACGGGATCGGCAATGAACGCTCCATGCTTCGCACCCGCGTCAAGCGGGTGATCGGTTATGCTCTCAGCTCAGCCGGAAGGCGAAAGGCGATATGTTCCTTCTTGCCATCCATTTGGCTCACTTCCAGCTCCGGATCGAGATCGCGCAGAACCCTGATCACGTCCAGTACCAGCTCCTCCGGCGCCGAGGCCCCGGCAGTCAGTCCTACCGTCTGCTTGCCCACAAGCCATGTCGGATCGAGTTCTCCGGCATCGGCGATGAGATAGCTCGGGACGCCGCTTTCATGGCCGATCTCACGCAGGCGGTTGGAGTTGGAGCTGTATTTGGCCCCGACTACTAGAACAATGTCCGCAATCTTGCAAAGTTCACGCACCGCCGTCTGCCGGTTCTGGGTGGCGTAGCAGATATCGCTCGTCTGAGGCCCGACGCAGTCCGGAAATCTGGCATGGAGCGCGGCTATGATTGAGCGGGTGTCGTCGATCGACAGCGTCGTCTGGGTGACATAGGCCACTTTGGTATCGTCAGTAATATCAAGGGCTTGCACGTCCGCTTCCGACGACACGAGATAAGTCGGCCCGTTGACCTGCCCCATCGTCCCCTCGACTTCAGGGTGACCGGCATGGCCGATCAGAATCAGCGTCCGGCCCTGGCTCACATAACGCTTGCCCTGGCTGTGGACCTTGGAGACCAGCGGACAGGTCGCATCCAGAACCGGTAAACCCCGGCTCTGGGCCAGGCTGACAACCCGCTGGGGTACGCCGTGGGCGCTGAACACCGTAACCGCGCCGTCCGGGATCTCGTCCAGCTCCTCGACAAAACGCGCGCCCTTGGCCTTTAAAGCTTCAACCACATGGCGATTATGGACAATCTCGTGGCGCACATAGACCGGCTTTCCAAACTGATCCAGCGCCCGTTCGACGATATCGATTGCCCGCACCACACCTGCACAGAAGCCGCGCGGCTGTGCCAAAATGACCCGCATACATATACTCCAGATACCCCGTGGCCCTTTGCAGCGGCGCCAGACTGCTTTGGCACGACGTATAGGCCGAACCGAAGTTTCGCCGCGAGTCCTAAAATACGCCTTTCGCGGCGCACTGGCCCGTGTGTCAACAGACCTGTGTACCCTCATCGCGCCGTCGCTGCTAGGCGGTGCGCAGCCGGGGTGCTTTAGGTGCCAGAGCGATCGGCGGACCAGATCCATCCTGAACGCGCGAACCGGTTGGGCAGCCTTGCTGTTTTGGCGTAGCAGAGGTGCAGGATTTGCTCTACAGCGTCCCCTGTTTGCCGGCGGAGCGGGCCGGCCTGCCAGTTAGGAAGTCATCATGACGGGTCCACGCCGGGACGCCATCGCGTCCATCGATTTCGTGCAGGTTCTGAAGGCCACATCGCAGGCCGTGGAAGACGAACTTGCGCGCCTGGTGCCGGCGTCGCAGGCCCTGCACGGACGCATCCACGAGGCCATGCGCTATGCGGTTTTTGCCGGAGGAAAGCGTCTGCGCCCGTTCCTCGTCCAACAGAGCGCAGGGCTGTTTGGAGTAGACACTGTCTGTGCACTGCGGGTGGGTGCCGCCATTGAATGTCTGCACACCTATTCGCTCGTTCATGATGATCTTCCCTGTATGGACGATGACGATCTACGTCGCGGCCGTCCTACGACCCATCGCGCCTTTGACGAAGCCACAGCGGTGCTGGCGGGCGATGCCCTGCTCACCGTCGCCTTCGAGATACTGGCGGGCGAAGCCACCCATCCTGCTGCTGCTGTCCGCTGCCGGTTGGTCGAAGAGCTGGCAACGGCAGCCGGACGCGACGGGATGATTGGTGGCCAGATGGTTGACATGCTGGCAGCACAGCGCAGCTTTGGCGCCGACGAGATCATTCTGCTGCAGCGGATGAAGACCGGCGCGCTGTTCGAGTTTTGTTGCACGGCCGGCGCCATCCTGGGTCAGGCTGGCGCTGCCGAGATATTGCGACTGCGCGAATACGCACGCGACATCGGTCTCATCTTTCAGATCACCGATGATCTTCTGGACGTGCTTTCGACTGCCGACAGAACTGGCAAGGCAGTCGGCAAGGACGCAGCAGCTGGCAAAGCAACGCTGGTCTCGCTATGGGGTGTGGCAGCAGCGCGAACCAAGGCCGCGGAACTTGCGGATCATGCAATAGCGCTCATGGACCCGTATGGACCATCCGCCACCGAACTCAGGGCATTGCCGAGATTTCTTCTTGAGCGTGATAGCTAACCTCAAGCACCACGACCTGCAGCGTGACCGATCCCGGGGCAGCTTCTGGCTGTGCCTCACGGCGCGGCCGCAAGGGCCGCCCGCTGGCGGTCCATCCGTCTAGAAATTCGGCAGGTTCTGCATGTTGGGTTTGCCGCGGTGAACCTTGGCGGCCCGGTATTGCAGATAGAGGTTGCGGGTGGTCGCATAAAAGTCGAGGGAGGTCTGCTGCAGACTCTCGACTTCGCCCAGCCGTTGCGCCCGTGCGTCGACAAGGCCAAGGAAGCCTGCACCGAGGCCGTAATAGATGCTGCTGCGAAACTGGATGTACGTCGTCGGATCCAGCCCGATGTCGACAATATCGCCGGTCAGATCACGCGGCGTGGTTGGGCCGATCAATGGCAGCATCAGGAAGGGCCCCTGATCGACCCCCCAGCGTCCCAGCGTGATGCCAAAATCGGTTGAATGGTCGGGGATTCCCATCAGCGACGCCACGTCGATCAGCCCGCCAAGCCCAGCGGTCGAATCGACGAAGAAGCGGGCGAGGGTATCGCCCGCATCGTCCGGTTCACCTTGCAAAACGTTATTGATGAAGATGACGGGCTGACCGAGATTGCCCAGGAAATTATGCACCCCCTCGCGGGCCGGCTTGGGCACTACGTCGACATAGCCCTTGGCCAGCGGCCGGGCGATATTGCGGTCCAATGCGAGGTTGAATGAGAAGATCTTGCGGTTGAGGTTCTCATACGGATCATACGGCGCATCGGGCGAATTGGTGGCGCAGCCGCTGACAAACAGGCTAAGAGCCAGCACCAGTCCGCCGATGAGCCGGGGACGATGAGTGGAGCGAGGGCGCGCGGGGGCCCTAAGACTTGTGGTGGTCAATTCGTCCTCCGACGCGGCGAGCCGCACATGGGAATCTAAGCATTAGGGTTTATTGGTAAAGTGGTGGTTTCATTCGATATTCGCAAGCGCAGCATGGTCACGGGCTGCCGTCTGCCGGCCCCGTACCGGGCCGCCACATCCGTTTTTGCCCTTGTCTTGGCCGCATTTTTGCCCATCCCGGGTGAAAGAAAGAGGCGTTCGCAAATCATGACGATGCCCCGAATCGGCTATGGGTTGCGTCCCCTTCCTGTGGAATTCTGTTCCTCTCTACCCACATAGGTACATACGTTCTGGAGACGCCATGAGATTTCAATATCGTACCCGCCTGCTGGCGACAGCGTTGTGCCTGTCCCTGGGAGTTCCCGTCGCCGCCCTGGCACAGAGCCAGCCGACGCCTGCGAGCGAGGTTTCCCCTGCGGAAGCCCGAGCTGCAGTGCAGCCCGTACGCGCCTTTTATGACGCGCTTCTTTATACGATGAAGCATGCCAAGCAATTGGGCATACGAGGCCGGTTCGCGCATCTTGAGCCCGCAGTCAGCAACGCCTTCGACTTCGAGGTGATGACCCAGTTCACGGTGGGGCAGCACTGGGACAAGATGACGCCGGCGGAGCGCGAAGCACTGATCGATGCCTTCCGCAGACTGACCACCGCCGATTACGCCCGCAACTTCGACGCCTATGGCGGAGAAAGCTTTAGCGTTTCTCCGACGGTGGAAAAGCGCGATGGTGACGATATCGTCTCGTCGCAGATGGACGTGCCCGGCAAGGCACCGGTCCGCTTTGTTTACCGCATGCATAAAACCCCCAGGGGATGGCGCATCGTCGATATCTATCTTAACGGCTATATCAGCGAAGTGGCGACGCGGCGGGCCGATTTTGCCTCTACCCTGCAAAGCGGCGGCGTGGCGGCCCTGACTCAAAAGCTTGACGAGATGGCGAACCGAACCCTCAAAGGCTAGGCCCAAAGGATCCGTCAGACGGTCCCGGCCGGCCGGGTCAGTCCTTCGTGTGGCAGCACGTAGGTCAGAAGCGCCGGTAGCACCAGCAGCATGGACACCAAAATCCAGGCCAGTGCCAGCATGAGTATGATGCCCATGCTGGCCGTGCCTGGATGAGATGAAATCGACAGGGTTCCAAATGCCGTCGCCGTGGTCGCTGCACTCATGACCACTGCGCGCGTCAGTGGCGAACGCAGCAGCTGCCGCTGTCCACTACGCCAGGCCATGACGAAATAGATGTCAAAGGCCACGCCAATGCCAAAAAGCAACGGCAGGGCAATGATATTGGCAAAGTTCAGCGGAATACCGACCAGCACGCACGATGCCAGCGTCATGACACCGGCGAGCACAAGCGGCGCCAGGGCAACAAGCACCTCACCGAAACGGCGCAGGGCAAACAGCAGGATGATGGCGATGGAGACGAACGAATAGATGCCGGCCATCAGAAATGCGCGCACGATCGTCTTGCCGGATTCCTTGATGATGATCGGGGTACCAGTCGCGTTCGGTGCGACCTTCAGCACAGCATTGGTAAAGCGCGTCAGAACTCGATCGCTGTTGGCATCACCAGACGGAAAGGCCTGGACACGATACTGCCCAGTGGATGATATCCAGTCCGACTTCAGTGAGGCGGGCAAGCCTGCAAAATCAATATTGTAGGGCGATAACGCCAACCGCAGTTGCGCCAGCAGCGTCTGGAGCCCGGGAATAAAGGCCTTTGTGGCTGCGTTGCGCAGGGCTGGTGGCGCGGCCGCCAGACGCTGCAGGGTTGCGGCCAACGTCCTGGCATCTTGTGCTGCCTTGGCAGACTTGGCGTGAGGTATAGCTGCGCCAAGCGCGCTGGCTGCCGCTTCAAGACTGGCGACCGTCTGCGCGTCCGTTGGCGGCGGAGGCATGAACACCGGATTTAACGTGGGCCCAAGAACATTGGCCGCATCCTTGATGATCGCGATCTTGGCGTCCTGATCGTCAGGCAGGAAACTGTCGATGGTCAGGACCTGGCTTACCTCGGGCAGCTTTCCAAGCCTGTCGGCAAGCCGGACGGCAGCTGCGCGCGACGGTTCCAGAATATTGATCGTATTGGGCGAAGTATGCGGATTTTTCATCAGATCAAGCGCGGTTGCCACGGCCTCGGTGTGGCGGCTACGCAGATCAAGAGGATTAGAGTCAAAGCGCAGAAACGGAATCACCGCAGCACCGGCAATCAAAAGCACGAGCGCCGTGCGCAGCACGCGCTTGGGGCGACGACAGAGAAAATCGTCGATTGGCGCCAGTCTCGCCCAGCCAACCTCAGCCAGCTCGCTGCGCGGCCGGAGGATTTTCAGAAGCGCAGGAAGCGCAGTGATACTGAGCACATAGGTCACCACCATGCCCGCACCGGCGATCAGGCCCAGCTCCTTTACGCCCGCATAATCTGTGGGCAGGAATGAAAAGAATCCTGCCGCGGCCGCCAGTGCCGCCAGCGTCAAACCGGCACCAATGCCGTGCCCCGCTGCGATCAGCGCCGGCTCCAGTTCGCCAAAAACACGCCGTTCATGGCGATAACGGACGCAGAACTGGATCCCGAAATCGACTCCGAGACCCACGAACAATTCAATGAACGCGACAGAGATGACGTTAAAGGCACCATAGGTCAGAAGCCCGATGCTGGCCGTCACTGCCAGTCCGACGATCATGGTGAGCAAAACCGCCAGGATCATCCGCTTGGAGCGCAACGCCAACCAAAGCATGGTGAGCAGCATGGCTGCCATCAGACTGGCCAGCAGCGCGCCATTCTGGATGATGGTCGCAAATTCCTCGTCCGCCATGGGCACCGGCCCGGTCAGGCGAACCCGTACGCCCGTAGCCGCATCAAGCCTGAGAGCACCCGCAAGGCGCCTGATCTCGTTCGTGGCCTTCTTACCCGGCATCAGGGCAGCGAAATCGAGCTCCGGTTTGACCTCGATAAACGCCCGCGTCGCCGGCACGCCGCCTGGTGAAGACGATTCCACCAGCTTGCTCCAGGGAAAGAATGCTGGCTTGCCGGCAAGGACATTTTCAAATGTCTGATTGAAGATGACGAGCGGCTTGTCGAGTGCGGCCAGGGTGGTCTGACCGGAGGGCACACCCTGAAGAATCGTTTGGAGCGTAGTCATGACCCCACGCAAGGTGGGATCTGCTGCCAGGCCACCAAGAAAAGGCTGGGCCTTGATCAGCTGATGCATCGCCGTGTGAATCTCGGGTTTCGACAGCAACAGCAGTCCGTCGCGGTTGAAGTAGGGGCCGCTGTCGGGACGACGCACATTCCGGAAGTACTTAGGCTCTTTGCGCAGGGCCGTCGTCAGCGCTGTGGCGGCCTGTTCCGTACGCTCGGCCGTCGCACCATCGATGACGATCAGGATCAGATTGTTCTGCTGCGGAAATTCCCGGTCGTACTGAATTTCGTTCTGGCGCCAGAGGGTGTTGGGAGCGACAAGATTGTCGCTGTTGGTATCCATTGCGAAATGGCCGACCGTATACCAGCCACATACCACGCCCAGCACGAGCGTCACCGCGACGACCGGTCCTGCGAACCGCGTCGCTGCACGAACGATGGTGGCTACAAATTTGGCGAGCATCCGAATATCCGGCGGGAATCGCAGCAGCTCACACTGCCCATAACTAAAGCGAGGTCAACCGGCCACACGCCGAGAACGCCGGCTGATTGCGGCGCGGTTATTCCCGAAAAGGGCAAGTCTTGGGGGTCCGTATATATTCGTTCATCCCGGGGCGCAAAGTCTCGGCCACCAGGGCGCCCGCGCCTGCCCTTGGCCCATACCCGTTTTCCGCATCTTCGGGAGCCTTAAGGGCCACCCGACCGGTCAGCCACCTCTCTTGGCGCGGACAGCTAGTGCCCCCGCCCTGACAGGCTGCACCCTCCGGCCAGTGTCTCATGCTGGACCACAACGTCCTGGGCCCTCAAGACCGCGCCTGGCTCGCGCGGCCCCTCCGGCGCAGCAGGATGTGGGCATCGCCAGCTGGACAGGCAGCCCTCATGCACTGCGAGGCGATGACGCCCGGATCTGCGCCTGTCCCGACAGGGACCATTGCGCCCGCACACCGGCTGTGCAATCGAGCAGCGGGAGCTGAACGGCGGGGCCGTTGCATGTGGCCGCTCATTGGTATCGGCGTGATCGTCATCGGGTTTACGATCCGCATCAATCCGCTGATCGTCATCGTCACGGCGGCGCTAGCGACGGGCATCGCCGCGCACCACAGCGTGCTTGGCATCATCGCCGCCTTTGGCAAGGCGTACAATGACAGTCGCTACGTTTCGATCGTGTGGCTGATCCTTCCGGTGATCGGCCTGCTGGAGCGTGAAGGCCTGCAGGAACGTGCCCGCACGCTGGTCGGACGAATAACCGCAGCCACGGCCGGCCGCCTGCTCGTCGTCTATTTGGCTTTACGCCAGCTCACGGCGGCTTTTGGCCTACTCTCGCTGTTCGGTCATGCACAGACCGTTCGCCCGCTGATCGCACCCATGGCCGAAGGTGCCGCCGAAACCAAACTTGGCAGGCTGTCGCACAAATCACGCATGCTGATCCGTGCCTATGCAGCCAGCGCCGACAATGTCGGCGCCTTCTTTGGCGAAGACATTTTCCTGGCAGTAGGATCCATCCTCCTGATCAAGGGCGTCCTGCAGCAAATGGGGATCCTCGTGACGCCGGTGAGCCTGTCGATGTGGGCTATTCCTACGGCATTGCTCGCATTTGTCGTGCATGGCGCGCGCCTGTGGCGTCTCGATGCGCGGCTCAGGCGCCAGAACGACGACGAGGCCAGATGATCGGCCTGGAACAGGTTTACTGGCTCATTGGCCTGATGTTCGCTGCCATCGCGATCCTGTCCTGGCGCGACCGCACGCATCGCAGATGGCTCGGCAACACCGCATTCTGGGGGCTTCTTTCAATCAGCTTTCTGTTTGGCACATTCATCGGCAATCTCGCCAACGGTATACTGGTGCTCGCTCTGGTAGGCCTTGCAGGCACTGGTGCGACAGGTCTGGGCACGGTCAAGACCACGAGCCCGGAGGAACGCGACCGACGCGCCGCTCAGCGTGGAAGCTGGCTGTTTGGGCCAGCGCTGCTGATCCCACTCATCGCCATTGTCGGCACGTTCACCCTGGGCAGGATTCCGCTTGGTGGCCATCCGCTCGCCGATCCCAGAAACGTGACCTTGATCGCACTCGCGCTTGGTATCGTCGTTGCTCTTGGTGTTGCGATGATCTGGCTGCGACCGTCAGTGCATGCACCTCTCGAGGAGAGCCGGCGCCTGAGCGATACGATCGGATGGGCCGCCATTCTGCCCCAGATGCTCGCGGCACTGGGGGCGGTGTTCGCATTGTCCGGAGTAGGCCGCGCCGTAGGTCAGATTGCCACCACCTGGCTGCCGCTCGGCCACCCTTTGGCTGCAGTCGCAACATATTGCATCGGCATGGCGATATTTACGATCGTGATGGGTAATGCGTTTGCCGCTTTTCCTGTAATGACCGCAGCCATCGGCGTGCCGCTGATTGTCCACAAGTTTGGCGGAGATCCGGCCATCATGGGGGCAATCGGCATGCTCTCGGGCTTCTGCGGTACGCTCGCAACGCCTATGGCGGCCAACTTCAATATTGTTCCTGCCGCGCTTTTGGAGCTGAATGATCGCAATGGCGTGATCAAGGCCCAGGTCCCGACTGCTGTCGCCATGCTGATTGGCAACATCACGCTGATGTATCTGCTCGTTTTCCGCTTCTAGAGGAATTCTCATGACACGCCTCACCCAGTCTGTCGCATCCCGCTTTGCCACCATCGCGCTGGGCCATGTTGGCCGCGAATATCCGAACAAGCTCGACCATGTACTTAATGGACCTGACGACGTCAGGTCGCCGCAGGAGCTTCACCCCATCTTCTTTGGCAGCTTCGACTGGCATTCCTGCGTTCATGGTCACTGGCTTCTTGCCCGTCTTTACCGTCGCTTTCCTGCGTTGCCCGAAGCAGCCGCGATCCGCACGTTATTTGATCGTCAGTTCTGTCTGCAGCGGGTCGAAGGAGAACTTGCCTATCTGCAACAGCCGGGCACACGAGGGTTCGAGCGTCCCTATGGCTGGGCTTGGGCGCTGATGCTTGCTGGCGAACTTGCGCGTCACGCGCGCGACGAAGGACGACAGTGGGCGAGCGCCCTGAAACCATTGGCCGACGCATTTGTGCACCGCTTTGAATCCTATCTGCCGCTTTGTACCTATCCGGTGCGGGCTGGTGTTCATTCCAACACTGCGTTTGCCCTGCTTCTGGCCCGCGACTACGCGCAGGCCTGCGGCGACGCTGAGTTTGAGGCCCTCTGCGCCCAGACAGCGCGACGCTGGTATGGCGATGACCGGGATTATCGCAGTCTTGAACCGTCCCAGGATGAATTCCTGTCGCCCACGCTCATGGAGGCGGCGTTGATGAGTGTGGTGCTGACGCCGGAGGAATTTACCACATGGTTTGCGCACTTCCTGCCAGGCGCGGCACACGGAGCACCTGCCAACCTGTTCTCGCCCGCTACCGTAAGTGACCGCAGTGATGGCAAGATCGCCCATCTGGATGGGCTCAACCTTTCGCGTGCCTGGTGCCTCAAACTGATCCTGGCACAACTGTCGGAAGCCGACCCGCTGGTTGCACGCGCACAGAGCGCCATTGACGCCCACCTTACGAACGCCCTTGAACATGTCGCTGGCGATTATATGGGCGAGCATTGGCTCGCCAGCTTCGCCTTGCTCGCGCTCGATCCTGATCCGGCATAGCGGTCAATAGCGCCAGAGCCAGTCCACCCCGAGAGAATTCGCATTGTTGGCACCAACGGTCCCGGTGACCGTCACATGCGGTGCGACCGTGACCCGTACTTCGGCCGAACTCGCCGATGTGCTCGCACCCTGTGTGACACCGACATAGACCCGGCCGCCTATATACTTTCCGGCTGTCACCGAGGCTCCGGTGCCTTGTGCCGAACTGGGGCCGGACACATTCAGAACATCGAGCCCCGTCAGGTTACGGGCGAAGCCCAGAAGGCCACCGTCTCCGCCGCCAACTCCCAGGCTGCTCAGCGCGCCAGACATCTGCGCCAGCTGAAATGCCTGTCCCAGGCTGAGCTGCGGTGTTCCTGCACCAAATATGAGGTTCGAGAGAATTTCGGATTTCGGCAATGCAGGGACCGAACTCCAATTGATCTTTGGATTGGTCGCAGGACCGGTGATCGTCAGCGTTACCGCAAGATTTGTGCTCGTATACTGCGCAGCGACGTTTACCGCAGCATTGCCGGGCAGGTCATTACTGATGTGGACCAGCCCGCTTTGCAGGGTAAAGGTCTTGCCGATCACCTCGGCAGTCCCATTGATGACCTGCACCTGTCCCCGGAAGGCTGGATGCGCAACCGTCCCAAATATATTCAGATGCCCGCCCCACTCCGAGTTCAACCCCCGGCCGGCGATATAGAGGCGGTTTGGAACGGCAATACCAATGTCAAGCCGGGCCGTACCAAGAACCGTTGGCACGGCGCTCTGCGTCAAAGCCGGCTCCTGGAGCGGTTTGGTACCTACCCGCTGACCCACGTAATGCACCTTGATTGTCGGAATGGCAGGCGGAATGGCTGCGCCCAGATCGACGTGCACAGTGTCAGTGCGCAATTTGCCGCTGATCGTAACTGGACCTTTCGTCGGCAACTTCACTTCCAGTGTGCCAGTAGCGGCGCCATGAATGAGATCTTCACGGACAAGCTCAGCATTGTTCAATTGCAACTTCAGATCGCCAGTGAGCGGAAAGGAGGGGCCAGGCAGCAGGGACTCGAGTGAAATCTGTCCGGAAGCCTTGAGCGTTCCCGAACCACCATCCTTGGCATTCAGGGTCAAATCGGCAAGGCCGCTTGGGCGCGTCACCACCTTTGCATCAAGGTCGGTCAGACGCGTCCCGGTCCGCAGAGCGCTGAAGCTGCCATGCTCGATCTGCAGACTGCCGTCCAAACGGGGATGAATGACGTCGCCTACAAGCCGAACATCAGCCGTAATAATGCCGGTTACGCTTTCCTCGGCCAGGGGAAGCAGTGCCGACAGGCGCCCAGCATCCAGATCCGGGATGACAAGCGCACCTCGAACGGCACCTGAAGCCGCCAGACTTGGCACAAAGCTGCCGTCACGACGTACGAGTGGCAGGTGCAAGTTCAGCGTGACGGGCCTCGAGCTGAACCCGGTGATGCGGCCGTCAGTGTCCAGAGCTGTCCCGTTCCAGTCAGACACGAAGGTAAAATCAGCCGGTCGGATGGGTTTGCTCGCAGACGCGAACACCATATTGCGTCCGTCAGCCTGCAGATGAACCAGGGTGGATGTCGGGGTAAGGGCAACGTTCAGGGAGGCGGCAAGCATGCCGCTGGCGTGGTGCACCTGCAGCATCGCCGCAAGCGGGGCGACGGGCAGCTTCGTCAGCTGCAGGTGTGCATTCAGCGTCTTAGTGTCGCCACGAGCCGTCACCACGAGATCGCCGCCCGACACGGACAGCATGGTGCGCGCAAGCTGGAATCGGCCCTGCTCGCGCGTCACAGACGTCGGCGCCCGAAGGTTGAAGTCAAGCCCAGCCCAGGTACCCTGCAATGCATTCAGTTGGATTGCTAGCGGGGTCAGGCGCGCCTGCGCACGGGCCAGCAGAGCGTTCGTACCGTCACGCAACCGGACCATGAGTCGGACCGGTCCTGCTGCGTCCTGTAATGTCGCCATTGCCTTGAGGCTGGCGCCTTTCAGGGACGCGACCGACATCTGCCGGATGTCGGCGCTGACCTGAAGCGCGCGACCGAGGCCTTGGACGCGAAGCGTTCCTACTCCCGCCGCCTGCTGCCCAAGCA
>JAGWRJ010000032.1 GCA_028869725.1 Alphaproteobacteria bacterium
CAGATGCTGTGGTTTGGCCCAGCCCATGGCGCCGCCGAGATAGCGTCCGCCGCTGCGCAACGGCACTGGCACCAGGGCGTCGGTGCCGTTGGTCATGCGCGGACCGGCGAAACGGATCAGCACGCCACCTTGCTGCACGAAGCGCGCCACGTCCGCGTACGCATCCCCGGTGATGCGGCCGATGTCCGAAAGCACGAGCACTCCGACATGGCGCGAAAGTTCCTGTTCTATGGTGCCATGGCTGAGGTCGGCATAGGGCGAAAGTGCCCGCCTGAGATAATAGGCACCGGAGAGCAATGGCGATCCGTTCTCGCTGCTGGTGGCGCCAACGATGCCGACCTTCTGAAAGCGGGAAGAGGTCGCAATGAGGTGTACTGCGCCTGCCGAGGCACGCCCGGCGATGGTGAGGCGGGCGATCCGGTTGCGTAGTTCCAGAGGCAGGTTGAGCGCTGTGACCGCAACACGGGCAGATGACGCAAAATGAAAGGGTGCGGCAGCAAGACTGTCACCGTTCTTGTCGAGTGCCTCGATGAGGCCGGACTGGGCGCCGCCCGTCTTCGTCCGGCGCACACTGACGTGAAGGCCGGAGCCGACATTGGTGACATCTCCAAATGCCAGCGGGCCATTGCCGGGACGATCACGGACGAGGTCGACACTGCCGATCCGTTCGAGGGCGTGGGCTACGGAGAGTGCATGGCCGTGATCTAGATCGTCGCTGAGCCACAGGATCTGCGGACGCTGTGCAAAGTGGAGACGGGAAAGCGCGCGCACTGCTGTCTGCCGGTTGCCCAGGAATGGCTGCGGCGCAAGTGCGCGCGCCACCCGTTCCGCGCTTGCTGCAGTCATGAAGGACGGACTCTGAGCGGCGCTGGAGCTGGTTGGAACGATGACGACGGGTGCGTGGCGCGCGTCAGCGCGCGCGATTGCATCGGTCATCGCTGCGCGCCGTGCGCGCCAGGCGTGCGCTGCAGCCCAGTCATTGTCGACGAAGAGCACCAGTGGTCCCTTGCCGAAGGTTTTGGGCAGGCTGCCAAGGCGCGGCCCGGCCAGCGCAATGATGATGAGCGCGGCGGTAAAAAGGCGCAGGAGCAGGAGCCAGACGGGGGTGCGGGCGGGGGTTTCTTCGGCGCTCGCAAGGCCAAGAAGCAGGCGCAAGGGTGGAAAGATTTCACGGCGTGGTGCCGGCGGTGTCACGCGCAGCAAAAACCAGATCGCGGGCAGAACGAGGAGCGCGACGAGAATGAGCGGTGCACCAAAACTGAGTGCGCCCATCATGTCCCCTTCATGCTGATGAGGTCGCCGCCGATATGGGCGTAAAGCGCAATGAGGGCCATCTGTGCCGGTCTGTCAGTGCGGTGGCGCAGATAGGTCCAGCCTTCTTTGCGCGCGAGATCGGCAATGGCAGCACCGTGGGCGGCAAAGCGGGCCTGATAGGCGGGGCGGATGGTTTCGGCGCGGCCAAGAATCTGGCTGCCGTGATGTTGTGGTCCTTCAAAGCGGGTGCGACCGACATAGGGAAAATCCTCTTCGGCCGGATCAACGATGTGCACCATGTGGCCTGCCACACCGGCTGCCGTGAAGCGCTGCATCAGGCGGGCGATGTCATCGATGGGCGCGAGGAAGTCACTGAACCAGACGAGCTGGGCATGGCGACGGATGGTGCTTTGGGGTGGCAAGGCGTCTGCCTTGAGATGCGCAAGGCCAAAGGCGATCCGGCGCAAAGCGGCCCGTCCGAGGCTTGGCTCGGCGTGTTCGCCCAGCAGCGCGATTTTTTCGCCGCCGCGGGCCAGAAGAGCGGCTAGTGCAAGCAGCAGCAGACTGGCGCGTTCGATTTTGGCGGTTGTGGCCCAGCGCGAGCAGAACTCCATGCTCGCAGAGCTGTCGCGCCAGAACCAGACAGCCTCTGCCGCTTCCCATTCGCGCTCACGCACGAACAGATGCTGTGAGCGTGCCGACTGCCGCCAGTCGATGGCGCTTGCCGCGTCATGGGGCTGGTAGCGGCGAAACTGCCAGAAGGTTTCGCCCATGCCTGCGCGGCGCCGTCCGTGGACGCCAAGACTGACTGTGGCAGCAAGACGTTCGGCGGCGACCAGGAGGGCCGGAAGGCCTGAGGCAAGCGCTTCGGCCTTTTCCTGCACGACATCGTAGGAAGAGCCTGTCGCCGTCAAAGAAGGCTCCGGCACAACCGATCAATGACGTCGGCGATGGTGGTACCATCGGCGCGCGCCGAAAAATTGAGCGCCATGCGATGGCGCAGGATGGGTGCGGCCAGTGCCGCGACATCGTCCGTAGACGGAGCAAAGCGGCCATCGAGCAGGGCGCGGGCGCGAACTGCAAGCATGAAGGCCTGGCTGGCGCGAGGTCCAGGTCCCCAGGAAATGAGCGCACCAAGCTTGGCATCGCCGCCCCCGTCGGGGCGGGCGGCGCGTACGAGGCGCAGGATGGCATCGACGACCGTGTCGCCCACCGGCAGGTGGCGCACCAAGGTCTGCGCGGCGAGCAACTGGGCTGGCGAAAGGCTATGTTCGACCGCTGGCTCCTCGCCAAAGGTGGTGGCGAGCAGCATCTTTCGTTCGGCCGCTTCATCGGGATAGCCGACATTAATCTGCAGCAGAAAGCGGTCGAGCTGGGCTTCGGGCAACGGATAGGTGCCCTCCTGTTCGAGCGGGTTCTGGGTGGCCAGGACGTGGAACGGACGCGGCAGATCGTAGCGGTTTCCGGCCACGCTCACGAAGCGCTCCTGCATCGCCTGCAAGAGCGCGCTCTGCGTGCGCGGACTGGCGCGATTGATTTCGTCGGCCATCAGCAGCTGTGTGAAGACCGGGCCTTTGAGAAAGCGGAAGCTGCGCTGTCCCTTTTCGGTTTCCTCGAGAACTTCGGAGCCGATGATGTCGGCGGGCATCAGATCAGGCGTGAACTGGATACGCTTGAAGTCGAGACCGAGGGCAAGGCCCAGGGTTTCGACAAGGCGCGTCTTGGCAAGCCCCGGGACGCCGATGAGCAGGCCATGGCCGCCGGCAAGCAGGGTAATGAGCGTCTGCTCGATGACCTCGTCCTGTCCGAAGATCACCTTGGCGACGCTGGCACGCACGCGCGCGAGGCTGGCTGCGGCCTGTTCGGCCTGGGCGACGGCCGCGGCTTCATCCGCATCCGGCGCAATCATGTGGACATCATTCATAGAAACGTTCCGTGTGGCGCAAAGAAGCAGTCGGCCGTCTGCGGTGCGTCTGTGAAGGCCATTGCCGGCCTCCTGCCGCCTCGCCTATCTTTCCATCAGGGCCCATCGGCGGGCCGCTATCTTGCACCCCCGTCCTGCGGGCGCAACCATCAAGGTGGGAGGGCGCGCGAAAAACCGGGCGTTGCGGGCTGCATCTTTGCGTGATCGTGCGCATGAAGGAGTTGTCGGATCAGATCATGGCCGAATCGCGACCGGATTTTCCCATCGGCCTTGCCAGCCTGCTCAAGGACAGTGCACAGGCCCGCGACCTGCCCCCGGTGGAGCGTTGGCACCCCGCACATTGCGGCGACATCGATATCCGGATTGCCCGCGACGGCACCTGGTTTCACAACGGTACGCCGTTCGCGCGTCATGCTCTTGTACGTCTGTTCTCGACCATCCTGCGCAAGGATCCGGACGGCTTCCATCTCGTCACGCCGGCCGAGAAGCTGCGCATCAAGGTGGAGGATGCGCCGTTTCTTGCTGTACTGCTGCGAAGCGAGGGCACGGGGCCCACGCAGCGGCTGATCTTTACCACCAATGTGGGCGATGAGGTCGAAGTGGATCCTGAGCATGCCATTCGCGTCGACGTTGATCCTGTCACGCAGGAGCCGTCCCCCTATGTGCATGTCCGTCGTGGCCTTGAGGCCAGGCTGTCCCGTTCGGTTTTCTACCAGCTGGTCGATCTTGCGCAGAGCGACCGACATGGCGTCCTAGGCGTCTACAGCAATGGTCATCGCTTCCTACTGGGGCAGGGCTGATGGGTGCTCCTGATGCACCGTGGCCGGCGCGGATTGCGGCCGAAGGCGCCGATGTGCTTGCGCCCTATCTTCTTGACCGGCCCTCGGCGGGCGGGCGCGGTGATTTTGACCTCAACCCGGCGGCGCGGCCCGCGGAGCGAAGCCTGATGCCGGCTGCGGTCCTGATGCCGATCGTGCGCAGGGCCGAGCCGTCGGTTCTGTTTACCCGGCGCACGGCTCATCTGGCCCGCCATGCCGGACAGGTCAGTTTTCCGGGGGGGCGGGCATCGCCATCGGATGAGAATGAAGTGGCCACGGCTTTGCGCGAGACCCACGAGGAAACCGGCATTGCCCCGTCGCATGTGCAGGTGGCAGGATTTCTGGACAGCTACGAAACCGGCACCGGCTTTACCATTACCCCGGTGGTCGGCGTTCTGGACGCGGACTTTGTCCTTAATCCCAATCCGGGCGAGGTTGACGAGGTCTTTGAAGTGCCGCTCGCATTTCTCCTCGACCTCAGCAATCGTGAGACCAAATCGGCGCAATGGGCGGGAAGTACGCGCCGGTTCTATTCCTATACCTATGGCCGGCACTATATTTGGGGCGCAACGGCGGGCATTCTCGCCGCGTTTGTTGAAAGGCTGGCGCTGTGATCCGGATGGTGCTTGAGCGCCTTGCTCTGTTTGCCCTGCCATTCGCGCTTTTTGCGGCCTATGTAGGGCTCGCCCGGCGTCCGGCAGGTTTATTGCGCGTGGATGCACGCTGGGTCTGGCTTGCGGCCAGCGGTCTTGTTCTCGTTATTCTCAGTTTTGTCTATGCCGGGCTGTGGGGCGGCGTGTCGACGTCCGGACTTTATGTGCCTCCGGCCTATGTGCATGGGTATATCGTACCGGCGCACATTGCAGATGGTCGAAAGAAATGAAGTCACACCTTGATCCCCGGCGCGAGGCATGGATGAGCCGGGCCGAGACGGTGCGCGTGTTTGCGGCTCTGAACGGAGAGGTGCGTTTTGTCGGAGGCTGCGTGCGCAATGCGCTTTTGGGCAGGGAGGTTGACGACATCGATCTGGCAACGCCTGTCGAGCCCGACGAGGTTCTTCGCCGTCTGGGCGAGGCTGGCATCAATGTCATTCCCACCGGGATCACGCATGGTACGGTAACCGCGATTGTAGATCGCGCGCGCTATGAGATCACGACTTTGCGCTGCGATGTCGAAAGTGACGGCCGTCATGCCGTGGTTCGTTTCAGCCGCGACTGGCGTGCGGATGCAGACCGGCGCGATTTCACCATGAACGCGCTTTATGCCGATGCGCACGGCACGATCTATGATTATCACGATGGTCTTGCCGATCTGAAGGCCGGTCGCGTCCGTTTCATCGGTGCAGCGCAGGAGCGCATCCGTGAGGACTATCTGCGTATCCTCAGGCTCTTCAGATTCTACGCCTGGTATGGACAGAGCGAACCGGATCCTGCCGCGCTCGCGGCGGCGACAGAAGCGCGCGATGGTCTTCAGCGCCTGTCCGGCGAGCGCATCGCCAAGGAGATGTTCAAACTTCTTGCCGCCGAGGACCCGCTGCCGGCGCTCAGACTGATGGGCGCCTGTGCGATCCTGCCGGAAATCCTGCCGGACGAACTCAACTTCGCCCGTCTGGAGCGGCTGGTCGCAGCCGATGCGGACTGCTTCTTCACCCCCGATCCGGTGCTGCGTCTGGCGGCGCTGATGCCAGATGAGGCGACATCTGCGACCGCACTGGCGATGCGCTGGCGGTTGTCGAACGCGGAGCGGACGCGGCTTGAGGACCTGGCCGAGGGACGGGAGAAGATCGTCAGTTACCTGTCGATCCGCGAGATGCGCAAGTTGCTCTATCGCCTGGGCAAGGAACGCTTCATTGACCGTCTGCGTCTGCGCTGGGCGGAAGACCCCAAGGCATCGAACATGGTGGCCTGGCGGGCGCTTCTCGAAATGGCCCGCAGCTGGGAGCGTCCGCACTTTCCACTGAGCGGCCGAGACGTGATGGCGGCGGGGATCACCGCGGGCCCGAAAATCGGCGAGGTCCTGGCCGAAGTCGAATAGTGGTGGATCGATACCGACTTTACCGAGGATCCGTTTTCGCTCGCCGAACGGCTGAAGGCGGTGGTGCAGGCGCTCTAAAGAGGGCGCGCGGGCTGGCGCTGCCGCGCCCTGCCCGGGCACAGCACCTTTGGCACCTAAAAATGACGGAAATTTTAGTAAATTGAGAGCTCGTGAACATATTTTAGCGAGACAAATGCCCGTGAGCAGGGTCCACTGGGGCCATTCGATCCTTATATGGCTTGGAGCGGACAGGCAGAGCTCGGCGCCTCAGCTGTCCGCCCACTCGAGGAACTGAAGGAGTTTTTTATGCGCACCCGTCTAGGACTGGCCGTTTTGCTGCCACTCGTGCTTCTTGCCTGCGATCAAAATGGCGCTGCCGCGCAGTCTCCCCACCCCCATGTCGTTCTGAAGGCCGAGCCGACCCCCCACGACCTGCCAACGATCGCGCCCATGCTGGCGCGGGTGTCTCAGGCCGTCGTCAATATTTCCGTGACGGGGACGGTCGCTGTGGCCCAGAACGGCCTCTACAACGATCCCTTCTTCCGCCAGTTCTTCGGCCTGCACGGCAATCAGGCGCCCGAAGAGCACTTTCAGGCCGTAGGTTCAGGGGTCATCATCGATGCCCAGCATGGCTACGTGGTCACCAACAACCACGTGGTGAAGAATGCCAAGCGGGTCCAGGTCACGCTCAAGGATCACCGGACCTTTACCGCCAAGATCATCGGTACGGATCCGCAGACCGATATCGCGATCCTTCAGATTCCGGCACAGCATCTTGTCGCCATGCCGCTCGGCAACTCTGCCAATCTCAGGGTTGGCGACTATGTGGCGGCGATTGGCGATCCGTTCGGCGTGGGCCAGACTGCCACCTATGGCATCGTCAGTGCGCTGGGGCGCACCGGTCTTGGCATCGAGAACTATGAGAACTTCATCCAGACCGATGCCTCGATCAATCCGGGCAATTCGGGCGGTGCCCTCGTCAACATGGCCGGTCAGCTCGTCGGCATGAACACGGCGATCCTGAGCCAGAGCGGCGGCAATGTCGGCGTGGGCTTTGCCATTCCCGTCAACATGGTCCGCACCATTGCCCAGCAGCTCATCAACCATGGCAAGGTCACGCGCGGTGAACTTGGTGTTCTGGTGCAGAACCTGACCCCGTCGTTGGCCCAGGCAATGGGCCTTAGCGTCACCGAAGGCGCGGTGGTGTCCGAGGTGCTGCCCGGCACGCCGGCGCAACGCGCCGGCCTTAAGGCCGGTGACGTGATTATCAAGCTGAACGGTGAGGCGCTTCCCAATAGCAGTGAGCTGCGTAACAGGGTTGCTGAACTGCGGCCGGGCACCAAGGTTGGACTTACCTATCTGCGCAACGGTCATCCCAAGACCGTCGAGGTGACGCTCGCCCTCATGAAGGCTGGTGCAGGCCAGGGTAGCGCAACACCTGCAACGGGCTTTCTCTCCGGTATCACCGTCGGACCGATCCCGCAGGACAGCCCCGATTATGGTCAGGTCAAGGGCGTCTATCTGCAGCAGGTCCAGGAGGGCAGTGAAGCGGCCAATGCCGGACTGCAGCCCGGCGACATCATCACGAGTGTCGATCACCATCCGGTGCCCAATATCGGGGCCCTCAACATGGCGGTGCGCAATCATCCCAAGGGCCGTCCGATGCTTCTGACCGTTCGCCGCGGCCAGGCCGAGTTCTTCGTCGCGGTCCAGTAAGGCGTCAACGGGCGCGGGCTTCCCGCTCTGCCGGGAGCCCGCGCCTGTTTTTTCATGTCAGCTCCTGCCTGCTCTGACGGGTATGCGGGAGGCGTTGTGTAATGGGAGACCGGATGGCTCTGACGCTCGTGGACAGTCTCTCTGTGCCGGGGGATGTGCACAAGGCAAACGAGGACGCGTTTGCGGTGCGGCCCGAAGGAGCGGTGGTCCTCGACGGGGCCACGAGCCTGGGCGACCCACTGCTGCCGGGAGCCAGCGACGCGGCCTGGGTTGCGCGGTTCGGTGCCAATCGCCTGATGGCGCATCTTGAAGCCGGTCTGTCGGGAGCAGAGGCGGTAGACGCGGCGCTGGTGGATGCGGAGCGGTCATTTTCCGCGCTGCGGCGCCGCCAACCACAAGAGACCTGGGAAATTCCCTTTGCCTCGATGATGCTGTGTGTTGATGCCGGCGATGGCATCG
>JAGWRJ010000330.1 GCA_028869725.1 Alphaproteobacteria bacterium
GAGCAACCATTCCAGTTTGGTCGCCGAAAAGTACGGGTCAATCAGAAGTCCAGTGCGTTCAGCGAATTCGCTGGCAAGTCCCGCCTTTGCCAGCTGCTGACAACGCTCCGCGGTGCGCCGATCCTGCCAGACGATCGCATTATGAACAGGAACGCCTGTTGCGCGATGCCATAACAGCGTGGTCTCGCGTTGATTTGCGATTCCGATCGCAACCTCATCTGCGGGAATGTTTGTGAGGACCGAGCGACAGCAGGAAAGTGCAGCCTGCCAGATCTCCTCACCATCGTGCTCAACCCAACCATTTGCGGGATAGATCTGCTTTAACTCGATGCCGTGGCTGGCAATCGCGCGCGCCTCGGCGTCGAACAGAATGGCTCGTGTTGATGTAGTGCCTTGATCAAGAGCGAGAAGAAAACGGATCGTCATCGGCAGGGCTCGGAACGGTCGCTGCTCGCAGCTTATCAGGACATCAGTCGAGAGCGAACCATTCTTCGTGTTCCAGCGCACTCATCAGCCGCGTCGCTGGTAGCGGTTCTACGATCGTATAGGCCGTTGCTCCCAGGAGACCGTCTGGCCCGGCCCGTCGATCGGATAGCGGCATGATAATACGCTCGCCGGTGCCCATTTGCTGCAGGTGACGAAAGACAAAACCGGAGCCACGGAACAGCGCTGGCCCCATGATCACCCGCTTGTGGCGGCGGAAGATCGCCTCATACCGGTCGGGCGGAAACACCTCGCGCATCGGTGCATTGCGAATGGTCCGTCCGAACACGGCTTCGATCGCATCGCCGGCGAGACGTCCCGTAAAGGTATCCGCGTCGGGATCGTAGCGCCACGACCAGATGATCGGCAGATGCGCGGACATGGCTGATGGACGCAGATCGGACCATGCGGGCAGCGCCCGAGTACCGCGCGCAAGCTGCCAATGCTCCGCGACCTGCCGCAGCGCCGGGGAGGAGATCCGCTCAAGAAACTCGTGGAACGCCATGATCTTCGCGCCGCCAGATTCGTGGCTCAGAGGTCCATGAGCCTATCAGCTAAATCAAACTTTTCCTGCCCTCGAATCGTGATCGTAGAAATCTGACCAAGCGTTAACGTTTACGCAGTATTAACGCAATTGGCACTATGGTTCAGGATGCGCCATGCGCGCGAGGACTCTTTTGGGGGGCGATGTGGGGCTGACGGCTCAGGATCTTGGCAGCATGGCAAGGCTGTCGCAGCTGGCGGCCGACCCCAGGACTGCGCGCCGGGGCGACATATATCTGGCCGTTGCCACCCTTTATCAGTCCCAGGCCGTACGCCTCTCAGAGCGCGAACGGCGCCTGATGCGGGAAATCCTCCGGCGACTGAGCGGTGATGTGGAAATGGCGATCCGCATCAGCTTGGCCGAGCGGCTGGCCGATGACGAGCAGGCCCCAACAGACCTCATTCTGCTCCTGGCTGATGACCGCATAGAGGTGGCCAGACCCGTCATCCTGCGCAGCCGCATCCTGACCGACGAAGACCTGCTTTCGCTTCTCGACCATGTGAGCGAGGAACATCTCGTTGCCTGTGCCCAGCGCCCCCACATCGGAGAGCGTGTCTGCGCGAGCCTGGCACAAAACAACTCGTTAAGCGTGCTCGAAGCCTTGGTCCGCAATGCCACCGCCCGCATCGGCCCGGACACCTTTGAGACCCTGATAGAAAAATCCCGAGAAATCGCGGCACTGCAGGGTCCTCTCGTTCACCGCACAGATCTGCCCGTCGACCTCGCCCTTAAGATGTGCGCCTGGGTTTCGGACGCGCTGCGCGCCCATATCCGGCTCAGCTACCCGCAGATGAGCCCTGTCGCTGAGCAAAAGCTGGAAGAGGTCACGCGGACAGTTCAGGCTCCGCCGCCCTCCGTCACCCCTGGGGGGGTAAAGCTGGTCGACAAGTTGGCGGGAGCGGGCCAGTTGCGACCCGGCTTCCTGCTGAGGGTCCTTCATCAGGGGCAGATCGACGTCTTCGACATCGCCTTCGCCCGCCTTCTCGGGCTGGATACCGAGCAGGTCAGCCAGATTCTCCACCACTGCGGTGTCGTGCCTCTGGCCCTAGCCTGCCGCAGTGTTGGTATCGATCGCTGTGTTTTTTCCACCGTCTTTAGCTTGTCCCGCCAGGCTTTTGGGGTGTCCCCAACGCTGACCCCCGGCGAGGTCAGCGAAGCCGACACCGCATTCGGCAGCTTCACCAAGTCGGAAGCTCTGGGACGGGTCCGCGCGTTCGCCGAAACCCTGGCCTAGGCCCTGACCTGACGGTGGAGATGCGCGCCCGGGCTTGCTAAGCTCGCGCAATGATTGATCCCTTTGGCCGTAAAATATCCTATCTGCGGGTGTCCGTTACAGACCGCTGCGACCTGCGCTGCGTCTACTGTATGTCCGAGCACATGACCTTCCTGCCGAAGGCCGACATGCTCAGTCTCGAGGAAC
>JAGWRJ010000331.1 GCA_028869725.1 Alphaproteobacteria bacterium
ACGGCAATTTCGCCACGATTTGCAATGAACAGGGTGCGGATGACAGCCATGAGGGACCTTCCGGTAGCGGATCAGGCTCAGGTTAGGGGCAAGGGAAGGTCTCGCCAAGTCGGGCGGATCGCGGGATAGTAGGCCAAAGCTAATAAAAACAGGGATGGAGCAGGATGTGGAATTACGGTGATGTGATTGATGTGGTTGCGGCCAATGTGCGGGCCGACGCGCCCGCCTTCATTCATGGAGATCGGGTGATTCTGTGGCCGCAAGCCTATCGGCGCATGAACAATCTGGCACGGGCGCTGGCCGCGCGCGGCGCGCGGCCTGGTGACAAGCTCGCCTTTTATCTCAGGAATTGTCCGGAATATAGCGAAGCGTCAGGAGCAAGTTTTCTGGGCCGTTTCGTTCACGTCAATGTCAACTATCGCTACAAGCCCGAAGAGGTTCGCTACATTCTCGACAACTCGGACGCGCAGTGTCTGATTTACGCGCGCGAGTTTCGTGACTGTATTGCTGAAATCCGCCATAGCTTGCCCAATCTCGTCACCTATATCGAAGTAGGTGACGAACCGGTTGCAGATTTTGCCGTGCCCTATGAAAGCCTAGTGGAAGACGGCGATGGTGCCCCGCTCGGCATCAAGCGCGCACCCGATGATCTGCTCTTCATTTATACGGGGGGCACCACTGGCATGCCCAAGGGTGTGATGTGGCCACATGGCGAGTTGTGCACGATCTGGCTCGAGCGCATGAAACGTACGTTGGGTATTGCGCCCCAAACACTCGAGGATTATGGCCGACTGATCGCGGCCGCCGGCGCCGGCAGCCGTAGTCTGCCGGCCTGTCCGCTGATGCATGGGACGGGTTTTATTACCGCGATTACCGCGATGATGGGCGGTGGCTGTGTCGTCACCGTCGATAATCATCATTTTGATCCGCACGAAATCTGGGCAACGGTCGATCGCTACAAGGTTCAGGGTATGGCCGTGGTGGGCGATCCTTTTGCCCGTCCGCTGTTGCAGGCTCTCGATGAAGCGCCCGGACGCTACGATGTGTCGTCCCTGCTCAATATGAGCTCTTCAGGCGCCATGTGGAGCATGGAGGTGAAGCGCGGTCTGTTGCGCCACATGCCGCAATTGACCATGACGGACAGTTTTGCCTCCACTGAAGCGATGGGCATGGGAAGCTCAGTGATGACAAAGGACGGGGAAACCCGCACGGCAGCCTTCCAGCTTCTCGAAAACGCAATTGTCATCGACGAGCATGATCGTCCGTTGCAGGCGGGTAGCGGTAAGGCGGGCCTCGTTGCCCTGGGCGGACCGTTGCCGCTCGGGTACTACAAGGATCCCGAAAAGACGGCACGCACCTTCCGCACTATTGGTAATCGGCGCTATTCGGTACCCGGGGACTGGGCGCGGCTGGAAGCCGATGGATCGATCACGCTTCTGGGGCGCGGCAGCAATTGCATCAATACGGCCGGCGAGAAAGTCTATCCCGAGGAAGTGGAAGAAGCGCTCAAAACCCATCCCGGCGTCGAAGATGCACTTGTGATCGGTGTCCCTGACGAGAAATGGGGCTCGGCAGTGACTGGCGTCGTAAAACTCGCGCCCGGCATGATTTTCGATGAAGATGCTTTGCGTGCCCACGTGCGTCAGCATCTGGCCGGCTACAAGACACCCAAACGCATCGTACTCGCCGAAGTTGCGCTAAGGGCTCCCAATGGCAAGGCCGACTACAAGTCCGTCAGCGAATATGCCCGTCGGGTCCTCAATATCGGACCATGACGAAGCAATGGGCGGGTTTAGGCTGGTACGGTGAAGCCAATCGTGCAGGTCAGCCCGTCGGCATGAAAGGAGAGATCCACCTTCGCATCCTTTTCCTGGGCCGCAGTCAGGCGGATGAGGCGGGATCCGAAGCCTTCACGCTCTGGGGGGCGCACAGCAGGTCCACCACTTTCATGCCAGCTGAAGAGAACGCGCCGCACAGGGCCCTCGGCGATCACATGCCATTCCAGGTGGACCGTGCCGTCAGGTGCAGATAACGCACCATACTTGAGGGCATTGGTTGCAAGCTCGTGGACGGCAAGTGCGAGCGAGCCTCCTGTCTGCTCCCTCACAATGAGGTGAGGGCCGCTGATCGACAGGCGTTTTTTATCGCTCATGAAGGGTTTCAGCGTTGCCTGGAAAAGATCACGGATCTCGACGTTCTCGTTACCTCGGGCCAGAACCTGGTCTGCCGCTTCACCCAGGGCATAGAGCCGCCCCAGGAAACGCGCCAGAAAATCATCGATGCGGGTTTCGTTCGGGCGGCGGGAGTTCTTCGCGAGCGCGCTGATGATGGCGATGAGGTTTTTAAGCCGGTGCCGGGCTTCGGCGATAACGACATCACTTTGCGCGAGCTGTATTTTCTCTTGATCGCGCTGGACCACAACAGCCGCGGTGAGCTGCCGCGAACGCCACAGCAGGCCAAACTCGATGACGCCGAGGCCAGCAAGGCCGATAAGGGGAGCAGGTCCTGGTACCTCGAACGCGATGCCTGCTACGATGACGATGGCGATGGCAACGAGGAGGGAACCCTGAATGAGGCGTGCTGCCATGCGTGCAGGTTCGCGCCCCACCGGCCTGGTCCGGCTCACCGCCAAGCCCCGGAGAACTCCGGACTTTTGCGGCCTGGGTTCGAGGGAAGGATGATCGTTCAGGATCTCACCCCGATTGTACGCCCCTGGATTGGTTCACAAAGGTAATCTCCTTGCAACCTTCCTTATCGCAAAAGCGGTGTTGCCAATGCCACCGGCAGAGGTTCACGATAGGCGAAGGACGCGGCGCAAGACCGTGGTCATTCGGTGACATATGCTCCCGGGGAGAAACGCATGGCTGACTTTGATCTCATAATCCGCAATGGCACCTTGGCCGACGGTACCGGCGCGCCGTTGCGCGAAGCTGATGTGGGCGTGGTGGCAGGGCGCATCGCGCA
Organism: Alphaproteobacteria bacterium; assembly: GCA_028869725.1. Classification (GTDB taxonomy): domain Bacteria; phylum Pseudomonadota; class Alphaproteobacteria; order Micropepsales; family Micropepsaceae; genus Rhizomicrobium. The sequence continues at coordinate 2,965 of JAGWRJ010000331.1, forward strand.
GGTTGGCCGGATCAGCGGGCGTGGAGAAGAGGAACTTGACGCGAAGGGGCTCCTCGTAACCCCGGGCTTCGTTGACATTCATACCCATTACGATGGTCAGGCCACCTGGGACAGCCGCCTTGCTCCCTCCAGCTGGCATGGCGTGACGACGGTGGTCATGGGCAATTGCGGTGTCGGTTTCGCACCTGTATGGCCCCATGATCACGAACGGCTGATCTCGTTGATGGAGGGTGTTGAAGATATTCCTGGCGCAGTTTTGCATGAAGGCCTGAAATGGGGCTGGCAGAGCTTTGGTGAATATCTCGATGCGCTGGAGCGGGTGCCCCATGACATGGATATCGGCGCACAGCTGGCTCATGGACCGCTGCGCGTTTTTGTCATGGGGGAACGTGGCGCCGCACTTGAAGAGGCAACTGCCGACGATATTGCACAGATGCGCAGGCTTACCGCTGACGCCATGGCAGCAGGTGCACTCGGCTTTTCCACGTCACGCACGATACTGCACCGCACCGCTACCGGTGAGCCCACTCCGGGACTGCGTGCCAGCGAAGACGAGCTTAAGGCCATTGCCCTTGGCATGGCAGATGCCGGCTCCGGGGTCTTCGAGTTGATCAGCGATTTTTCTACGCCGGATCCCGTGAGTGAATTCGCCATGATCCGCCGACTGATTGAAGCGTCCCGCCGCCCGCTGTCGCTGTCGCTTGCTCAGTCCAGCAATGATCCCAACAGCTGGCGCGGACTTCTCGGGCTGATTTCCGCGGCAGCAAAGGACGGTCTTCCGATCAAGGCCCAGGTTGCGCCGCGACCGATCGGACTTCTTCTTGGTCTGCAGGGCACCATCAATCCCTTCAGCGCTCATCCAAGCTATCGGTCGATTCACGACAAGCCGTTGGCTGAAAAGCTTCGCATCCTGCGCGATCCGGAATTCAAACAGCAGGTATTACGCGAGAGCGCTGCAGTGCATGATCATCCTCTGGCCAAGCGCCTTATGGCGTTCGAGCACATCTTCCCGTTGGGCGATCCGCCCAACTATGAGCCTGCGCGTGACAGCTCCTTGGCCGCGGAAGCCGCACGGCGCGGCGTGGCCGCACAGGATCTGGCCTATGATCGCCTTCTGGAAGACGAGGGGCGCAACTTCCTGTTCTTGCCGTTCGCCAACTATACCGAGTTCAATCTTGACGCCTGTGCTGAAATGATCAGTCACCCCGACTGTATCATCGGTCTGGCTGACGGCGGAGCGCATGTCGGAATTATCTGCGATGCAAGCAACGCCACCTATCTCCTGAGCCACTGGGGGCGTGATCGCTCCCATGGCCGGCTCAGCGTCGAATATCTCGTCAAGCGTCAGACCGCCGATACTGCCCGGGCAGTCGGTCTGCTCGATCGCGGCATCCTGGCGCCTGGCATGAAGGCCGACATCAATGTGATCGACTTCGGCCGACTTGGCGTGCGGGCCCCGCAAATGGCCTATGATCTGCCCGGTGGCGGCAAGCGCCTATTGCAGCGGGCCGACGGCTATGTCGCGACCATTGTGGCCGGATCGGTTACCTATCGTAACGGCGAGGCCACCGGCGCTCTTCCGGGCCGTCTTGTGCGCGGTCCCAAGACTGCCGGTACCCAGTAAGGAGGAGCAGGATGCTGACGCCGCTTGAGCCACACCTTGCCTGGCATCATGACGATGTGAAGGATCCTGAAGGCTGGACCTATCATCTCTTGGCGCAAGATCTTGTAGAACTTGATGATGCGCTTGCCCATGCCAAGAGCGTCTCATGCGACCTCCTCGACCTTGAACAGGTGGATTTTCCGCTACCGACGCTGGCGCATAGGTTGACGACAATTGAGCGCGAGTTGATCGACGGCCGCGGTTTTGTGCGTATCCGCGGTCTACCAGTAGAGCGCTACAGTGATGATGACCTCACGCTGCTTTATTGGGGCATCGGTCTTCATCTGGGCGAACCCTGGCCGCAGAACAAACATGGCCATCTGATGGGTGATGTCACCGATCAGGGCAAGTCACTCAGCGATCCGACCTTTCGTGGCAATGAACTCGGTCAGGTGGCGCTCGACTATCACACCGATGGCGCCGATCTGATCGGCCTCATGTGTCTGCGCGCAGCCAGATCAGGCGGCTTGTCGCTGGTGGCCAATGCGGTGGCCATACACAATGACCTGCTGGCGACGCGGCCGGACCTGGTTGCGGCTCTTTATGAAGCGTTGCCCTACGATTTCCGTGGTGAGCAGCCGGAAGGCAGCAAGCCATTCTACAGTTTTCCGGTGTTCACGGCATTCAAAGAGCGTCTGTTTGTCCGCTTCATTCCCCATTACATCCGCGCTAGTCAGCGCCATGCCGAGGCTCCACGTCTGTCCTCCGAGGCACTCGAAGCGCTCGAGGTGGTCAGTGAAATGGCACGCCGACAGGAGTATAATGTCTATATGGAGCTGGCGCCCGGAGACATGCAGTTCATCAATAATTATCACGTGCTGCACGGGCGTACTGCCTATGTCGACGATGCCGCGTCCGGTCACAAGCGACACCTGAAGAGGCTCTGGCTGTCGGCGCACCATCTTACCCAGCGCCCACCGCACTTTCGTCGGCAAGGGCGTGACCATTGGGGACGCCTGCGTACCGCAAGCCACATTCCGGCTGTTGCCCGCGGCACTGCCCACTGAGGGCAAATCGTGGCATCAGACCGCGTTGCGCGTGCCGAAGAATGAGGCTAGCTCAGCACCCAGCGGAGGTGTTTACGCCATGCATACGCGGGCGCAGATGAGGCTCGGCCTGCAGCTGGCTCTCGCCGGCATGCTGTTACGTGCCCTCTTGCCCGCAGGGTGGATGCCGGCCTCCAGCTTCTCCCATGGCACCTGGCTTGAAGTCTGCGATGGCGTTGCCCACGCGCAAGGGCGGCAAGCCATGAACATGGTTGGCATGCCGCCACGGCCGCATCAGCACCAATCGGACCCCGGGCCACATCGCCTCTGTCCCTTTGCTGCGGCGGCACATTTGGGTGCAGCAGGCAGTGCGATGCGCCTCAGCCCCGTTGTGCTATTGGGCTGGCGGCTGGCACAGGAGACCCTGCGCCACCTCGTGTTCGGCAGTGTCGTGCTCGATGCCGCGTCACCGCGCGGTCCGCCGCAGCTCAGCTAAGAGCCCGAGCGGCGCAAATGCCCGCGCACATGTGCGCGTTCGCAACGCTGCGTGTCCTTACCACAAAAGGAGAAGGAGGAGGTCAATATGACTTCCCGTTACGTACCTGTCGTGCGGTGTATTGCCTGTGCCGTACTTGCCCTTGCGCTCAATGCCAGTGCGGCCTTGGCCTGTGCCTGCGGATGCGGCGTCTTCGACGTCGGCACAGCATCTCTCTTTGCCGGCGGTGCCGGTGGCACCGTATTTTTCGAGTATGATTTCATGAACCAGCATGAGGACTGGCAGGGCACCTCACGCGCATCCAAGCTCGCCAACAGTGATCAGAAGATCCGCACCAGCTTCATGACTTTGGGCGGCCAGTACATGCTCAATCGCGCTTGGGGTGTAATGGGCGAATTGCCTGTCTGGCAGCGCCACTTCGAGACCATGGATGGAGGATCCCTTGCCAGGTTCGATCACACGGCCCTGGGCGACATCCGCTTGATGGGCATCTATTCCGGCCTTTCAGCGGACATGTCGACAGGGATCAT
>JAGWRJ010000332.1 GCA_028869725.1 Alphaproteobacteria bacterium
GACGGCACGACCTGGATGTTTGCTGCAGACAATGGTGGCACGGCGGCCTGGCGTCTGCAGCATGGCAGGCTGCACGCGGCGTGGCGCAACGATCAGGGCGGCACAAGTCCGTTCGAGGCCGATGGCCTTCTCTTCGTCTACGCACGCGAGGGCGGGCTTCACATCTACGACGCAACATCGGGCAAAAAGCTCACGACCCTGGCCTGTGGTCCGGGGCACTGGAACAGCCCCATCGTCGTAGATGGCAGGATCATCCTGCCGGAGGGCAATGCCAACAGTCATGCCACCAGCGGAATCCTGGACATCTGGAGTCGCAATGGAAAGTAATGGCCGCGCGCGTCGGTCGTGACAGTGCGCGTGTGAATCTGAGCACGTCGCGCGGCGCATCAGTCTGGCACCAGGCCAGATGGACCGACGCGCCGGTTACGGCGGATCGGCTTTTGGGAGGAGATGCAGGACGTGCACTGGCTCTGGATTGTTTCCTATTTTTTCGGCGGTGCGTTCCTTGCAAACGCCATACCCCATACCGTCAGTGGCCTGATGGGCAGGCCGTTCCAGAGTCCTTTTGCCAAGCCGCCCGGTGAAGGTCTGTCATCTTCGACCGTCAATGTCCTTTGGGGTTTCTTCAACCTCGTCGTCAGCTACGTTCTTGTCTGTGACGTCGGCATGTTCGTTTCGAAGAATAGGGCCGACAGCATTGCTTTTGGTGCGGGTTTCCTCGTCTTCGGATTGCTGCTGGCGCGGCAGTTCGGTCGCTTCCATGGCGGAAACCGGCCCGACTCTCCGTAACCCGCCGAGTGACCATGGGGTGGCGCACCCGGACTGCCAGGCGCACTCTGCGGTGGGCTTTCATGCGTCTGCCAGCCTGAGCGCCTCGGCGACGCGCAACGGACGGACTACCTGCACAAGGTAAAGCTGCAGGATAGTCTGGTTCGACCGGCAGACTGCGGTGTTGCCGCTGGGGCAAGCAGGACGGGCACATGCAACGACGGATGCGTGGGCTGTGGCACCGCAGATCTCCTTCGTGCTGAAAGTGGGACAGATGTCGCGGGCCACACGCTCTGGCTGCTATTGGCAACACCTCCATAACATGCCTAGAAATAACGCCGCTCGCCGCGTTGCCACACCGTCCCAGCGCGGCAGAGGTATGACCGGGACCAGGTATACGATTTGGAGACGCAATGATCGATGGGGCGGATAATGCCTGGCTGATGATGTCGTCGGCGCTGGTGCTGCTGATGACGCTGCCGGCACTGGGATTTTTCTATGCCGGACTGGTCCAGGCCAAGAATGTGCTGTCGGTGTTCGCCCAGTCCGTCGCCATGGCGGGGCTGGCATCGCTGATCTGGTTTGCGGTGGGCTACAGCCTTGCGTTCAGCGGTACCGCGCCCTGGATCGGCAGTCTGCACGATATCTTCCTCTCCGGACTTACTCGCGGCGCGGTTCATCCCGGTACCCACGTGGCCGAGAGCGCCTTCATCATGTTCCAGATGACGTTTGCGATCATCACGCCGGCCCTCATCATTGGCGCCTATGTCGAGCGCATCCGGTTTGCTGCGGTACTGATGTTCTCGGCACTCTGGCTCGTTATCGTCTATGTACCGGTCGTACACTGGGTGTGGGGCGGGGGCTGGCTCGCACGACACGGCGTGCTCGATTTTGCCGGCGGTATCGTCGTGCATGTGACCGCGGGTGTGTCGGCACTGGTGGTGGCCTTGGCGCTCGGGCCCAGGCGCGGCTTTCCCCAGCATGTGCAGCCGCCGCATGCGCCCTGGATGGTGATGGCAGGCGCGGCCATGCTGTGGGTTGGCTGGTTCGGCTTTAACGCGGGCAGCGCCCTTGCGTCCGGCTCTGATGCAGCGATGGCCATGCTCGCGACGCATCTTGCAGCGGCCACGGCGACGCTGGTCTGGATCACCATCGAATGGATCAAATTCGGTAAGCCAAGCCTCATCGGCGCGGTTACCGGCACCGTTGCCGGACTTGCCACGATCACGCCAGCTTCGGGCTATGTCGGCCCGGCAGGCGCCGTTGTTCTTGGGCTGTGCGGCGGGGCCGTATGCTATGGCGCGGTGCTGCTCGTCAAACGCGTCTTCAGGATCGACGACTCGCTCGATGTGCTGGGTGTTCATGGTGTCGGCGGCGCGCTTGGCACGCTGTTGCTGCCGCTGGCAGCGGTGATCGGTGCGGGGGGCCTGCCTTCGGCCCTCCATGGCGGGGTAGGGCCGCAGACGGCGATACAGCTCCTCGCCGTCGTGGTCGTTGCCATCTGGTCTGCTGCGGCCAGTTATGGGATCGTCAAATTGACCAATGTCGTGGTTGGCCTGCGCGTCAGCCGCGATGATGAGCTTCAGGGGCTGGATTTCGCCAGCCATGGCGAATCCGCCTATCACGGCGGTTCGAATGCCTGACGGAGACGGGTATGAAATTTATCATTGCGATCATTCAGCCGCATAGACTTGATGCCGTGCGCGAAGCGCTCCAAGCCATCCAGATCAGCGGCATGACCGTCACCGAAGTGCGCGGCTATGGCCGCCAGGGTGGGCACAAGGAAATCTATCGTGGCGCCGAATACGCCATCGCCTTTGTGCCCAAGCTGAAGCTCGAGATCGCAGTGGCGGACAATCGCGCCGACGAAGCCGTCACCACGATAGCCACTGCGGCACGCACCGGTCGCGTCGGTGACGGCAAGATCTTCGTGCTCGATCTTGAAAGCGTCGTCCGGGTTCGTACAGGCGAAGCCGACGAGGCCGCGCTTTAACAGCTAAGCAGAAGAGCACTGGGCGCAAGGTTTTGTCGGACGCCCAGTGATCGCACGCAGGAAAGCGCGCTGGCCGGGCGCGCTCTGCAGGCAGGCGGACGGGATCGTCTCCGTCCGCCCATGTGGCCGCTTAGGGCATCAGCACCGCATTGATGACGTGAATGACGCCGTTTGATTCACGAATATTGGCTTTGGTCACGGTCGCCATGCC
>JAGWRJ010000333.1 GCA_028869725.1 Alphaproteobacteria bacterium
GTCGCCAGCCGTTATGTCTCCACTCCTTTTACGGGCAGCCAATGAACGCGCCTTCCACATCCAATGACACGGGTGCCGACATTCGTGCCCACATCGGTCCTGGCCGCAGCCGGCGCAGCGTACGGCGCAGAGTCCTGATATGGGGTGGTGGCATCGCGGTCGTCGGCGCCATCGGCTGGGCATTTGTCGCGCGCAGCCATCCCATGCAGTACACGACCGCGCCCGTGATCCGCGGCCCGATGGCGATTACGGTGACCGCCACTGGCACGCTGGCACCGCGCGACAAAGTGGAAGTCGGCGCAGAAGTCTCCGGCAAGCTCGATGCCATCAATGTCGATTTCAATGATCCGGTCAGAAAAGGCGAGGTGCTCGCCCAGATCAACACCGATCAGCTGGAAGCACAGCTGGCCCAGGCAGAAGCGCTCCTGATGCAAAACCGGGCCACGGTCGAACAGGATCTCGAAACCTATCGCCGCTACCGCGCGCTCCTCAAGGACCGTGCGATCTCGCCACAGAGCATGGACCAGGCCAAGGCTGATCTCGATCGTGCACGCGCCTCGGTGCAGCTGGCCAAAGCGCAGGCTGATTACGACAGAACCCTGATCGGTAAAGCGACGATTGTTTCACCGATCAACGGTATCGTCCTCGACCGCAAGGTCTCGGTTGGGCAGACGGTGACTGCCGGGTTCCAGACGCCGATACTTTTCACGCTGGCGAGCGATCTGCGCGAGATGGAACTCGACGTCGATATTGACGAGGCGGATGTCGGGCAGGTGCATGCCGGAGACAAAGCCACCTTTACCGTCGACGCCTATCCAAACCGGGTATTCCACGCCACATTGATATCGGTACACAACGCTGCCGAAACCGTTCAGAACGTCGTCAGTTACAAGGGCGTGTTACGCGTCGACAATGCGCAACGGCTGCTCAAGCCGGGCATGACGGCCACTGCCACCATTCTGGCAAATACGATACCCAACGCCTTGCAGGTGCCAAATGCTGCGCTGCGCTTCATTGCGCCGGCAGCGATCCGTGCAAAGGCTCCGCCACCGCCAAGCGATCCCGGTGAAGGACAGGTCTGGACGATTGCGGGCAAGACGCTCAAGTCGCACGAGCTGAGACTTGGACCTACTGACGGCCAGAATACCGAAATTCTCAAAGGCAGCCTGAAGGCGGGTATGCGGGTTGTCACCGCGATCAAGTCGACGCCCGCGGCGCAGCAATGATCCCTCCCCTGATCGAACTCAAGAAGGTGTGTAAGTCCTACGGCTCGGGAGAAGCCCAGGTCGTAGCGCTTGCCGGTATCGATCTTTCCATTGCCGATGGCGAGTTCGTTGCGGTGATGGGCCCTTCCGGGTCGGGCAAATCGACCACGATGAATATCCTGGGCTGTCTAGATACACCCACGAGCGGGCATTACTTCTTCCGCGGCGTTGATGTCAGCAGTCTGGACCGTGACCAGCGGGCACGGCTGCGCCGCTATTACATTGGCTTCGTGTTCCAGGGCTTCAATCTGCTCAAGCGGACGACTGCGCTCGAAAACCTGGAGCTGCCCCTTCTTTATCGGGGGGTGCCACGGCGCGAGCGCCGCGAACGGGCCATGCAAGCACTGGCGCAGGTGGGGTTAGCCGATCGCGCCCATCATACCTCCTCCGAAATGTCCGGTGGTCAGCAGCAGCGCGTCGCCATTGCCCGCGCACTCGTGACCGAACCTTCGGTGATGTTCGCCGATGAGCCGACTGGAAATCTCGATACACGGCGCAGTCACGAACTCATGGAGCTGCTTGTGCGGCTCAACCGCGAGCGCCATCTGTCGATTGTCCTTGTCACCCATGAGGAGGACATTGCGGCCTATGCGCGGCGCCAGGTGCGATTTTTGGATGGTGCGATTGCCTCGGACACGTTGCGGGAGCCGACCGCAGCATGATTCTCAACGCACTCTTTCTCGCCCTGCGTGAAATCCGCAACAACCTGATGCGGGCAGGCCTGACCACGCTTGGCATCGTCATCGGTGTGGCTGCGGTGATCATGATGGTCACACTTGGAAACAGCGCAAGTAAAAGCGTGACCGGCCAGATCGCCTCGATGGGGCGCAACCTCATTGTGGTATTCCCCGGCCAGCGCCAGGGCCCGCCCGGTGCCGCACCATCGTTCACGCTGGCGATGGCGCAGGCGATCTCGCATCAGATTTCCGGTCTTGACGAGGTGGCTCCCGAAGCCGAGACCACTGCGGAGGCCGTGCTTGGGAGCAACAACCATTCGACCCAGGTAGTCGGTTCAACCAACGCGGTATTTCCCGCGCGCAATTTGAAGCTTACCCAGGGTCGTACCTTTACCCTTGGTGAACTGCGCTCTGGCAAGGCGGTGTGCGTCATTGGGCAGACAATCCGCAAGGATCTGTTCGGTGCCGCCGATCCGATCGGCGCACGCTTTCGTCTCAACAAGATGTCCTGCGAGGTCGTTGGGCTGCTGGAGGCCAAGGGTACCAACACCTTCGGCCAGGATCAGGACGACATCGTGGTGATGCCGCTCCTGGCGGTCCAGAGGCGGCTGGTCGGCAATAACAACATCAATGTGATTCTGGCCTCGGCGCATAATCCCGCCGACGAGACCCGGCTTAAGGGCGAGATCGAGCGGCTGATGCGCCAGCTGCGCCATCTGGCCGCCGGTGTGCCTGATGATTTTACGGTTCAGGACATGCAGGAAATCACGCGTGAAGTGGAGTCTACCACTGCCATCCTCACCGCTTTTCTGTCCGCGGTCGCTGCCGTCAGCCTTCTGGTCGGCGGCATCGGCATCATGAACATCATGCTGGTGTCGGTCACTGAGCGTACGCGCGAGATCGGTATTCGCCTTGCGATCGGCGCCCTAGAACATGACGTGCTGATGCAGTTCCTGATTGAGGCGGTGGCGATGAGTGCACTGGGCGGAGCCGTCGGGGTCGTTCTGGGTCTGTCCGGCTCGGCTATCGTCGCCCACCTTCTCAAATTTCCACTGCTGATCCAGCCCGGCGTGGTTGTGCTTGCCGTGCTGTTCTCAGCCGCCGTAGGTGTCGGCTTTGGCTACTTTCCTGCCCGCAGGGCGGCGCGCCTCGATCCCATCGAGGCGCTGCGCCACGAGTAGAGTGTTCAGTGCCAACCGGATGTCTTGGCGGGATGGCCACCGACGCTCAGATGAACATTGCCGCTGGTTGACATATTGCCGCTGTAGGAGTTGAGGCGCACCGCGCCCGAGCCCAGCGCACTCAGATGAGGGTCGATGGCATGACCGCCGAAATCGAAATTTCCCGAGCCCATGATATCGAGCCGGAGCGGATTGGCGGTCCCCGAGGCAATATGCACGGAACCGGAGCCTGCGATTTCAACCTTCACCGGACCATTAACACTCTGGGCGGCCGAGTTTCCGGAACCGGCAATTTCCAGATGCAGTCCGCCATTGATCTGCCCAAGCTGCGCATCGCCGGCTCCCGCCAGTTCAGCATGAACCGGTCCGCTTTGGCCGACGGCGACCTTCCCGGATCCGGCAACTTCGAGCTTGAGGCGGCCTTTGACTGCGGCAACCTTGACGTCACCTGAGCCTGCAAGACGGATGCGAGCTGTGCCAACCTGGCCGATGATGGCGTGGCTGCTCACCGCACCGAAATCAAGCCGGCCCATGGTGTCGCCGATCTGTGCGTTGCCAATGAGTTCGCGGACACCCAGGTCGGTGCCTGCCGGCACCCGCAAGGTGACCTGCAGATGGCCCGGTGTCCGCTCGCGCGTGCCGCCAAAATTGAACCAGTCGTGCCAGTCCCATACGTCGTAATGGGAGTGACCTGAGATAGTGAGAGCGCCATCTTCAGTCCGTACATCCACTGCGTCGAGCCGGCGCTTCAGTCCGGAAAGCTGGACCGTCACGGGGCCTGGTCCAACCTTGACGGTGAGATTGGCCACCAGATCGTTCAGCCGCACGCGATGGACGGCAAAGCTGCGCGTGGGAAGCGTGATCCAGCTGCCGGAGGTTTCCGCTGCCAGCGCCGCCGGCACCGTGTGGCCTGTGGTGGGCAAAATCAGTGCCGCAGCCAAAAGCGCTCCGCGCAGAAATTGGGCAAAATGTTCGTTGCGACCTGGTTTCATCTCTCGTCCCGCCTCTAGTGGCAACACCCATATAGTGGGTCCACACTAGTTCCACATAGCTGCAAAATCTGCATACCAGCTACGTCAGTAGTGAGGGGGCCCCTCACGCAACCAGACGATAACCGCCGGTCTCGGTGATCAGGATCTGGGCCTGAGCCGGATTGGGTTCGATTTTCTGGCGGAGCCGGTAGATGTGGGTTTCCAGCGTATGGGTCGTGACTGCAGGATTATA
>JAGWRJ010000334.1 GCA_028869725.1 Alphaproteobacteria bacterium
CCTGCGCCGCCGATGCTCCCTCGGGGCAGTCGACGAAACGCCGCCGCACTACCGGGGTAACGAAGCAGATGCTGCTCATCGCAAGCCACCAGGCAATGAGCCGGGGCCAGGGGACAGTGGAAGAGTAGAACAGCGCGATTGTCAGGCCCACAAGCGGCATGACGAGCCAAAGATGCCGGGTTGAGGCGTCCTGGATGGAGATCTGCCGCCGCACCAGTTCGGCCTCGTCGTCTGTTTGCGGACTGATCGACAGCCTCAGCTCGTGCCAGAAGCTCGTATGCATCGGCACAAGAGAGGTCATACTGGAAGACAATGGCCCAAAGGCCCGGCGGGATGTCATGCCACTGCCTTTGACAGACTCGCATGCGTCCGAAATGCCGGCAGGATTGCGGTAAAGGTCGAGCCTTCGCCAAGTGTGCTCGAGACGAAGATCTCTCCGCCATGGGCCTCGATCAGGCCCTTGACGATGGCAAGGCCAAGGCCAGTACCCTTGTCGATGGTCGCGACGTCATAGCGTCCCTGACCGAATTTTTCGAAAATCTTGCCCTGATCATCTGCGGCAATGCCGATACCGGTATCATGGACGCCAAAGGCGATACTTCCGTCGCCGCGCTGCTCGGCAAAGACCTGTACCTCACCGCCCTCAGGTGTGAACTTGAGCGCGTTGGACAGAAGATTGAGCAGCACCTGCCGCAATGCCCGGGGGTCAGCAAAGAGTACAGGCAGCGCCGCGACCCGGCTGGTCAGGCGAACGCCTGCCACCTCTGCCGCCGGACTAATGAGGCGCAGGCAGTCGGCGATGATGTCGGCGAGGAGAATCTCTGCTTCGCGCAGGACGTCGCCGCCCGCTTCGATCTTGGCCAGATCGAGAATGTCATTGATCAGGGCGAGAAGGTGCTTGCCGGAGTCATGAATATAACCGGCGTATTCTTCGCTTTTTGCCGCATCGGCGCAGAACGCCTGCACCATTTCCGAAAAGCCGAGTATGGCGTTCAGCGGCGTGCGCAGCTCATGACTCATATTGGCGAGGAACTGCGATTTGGCCTGGCTGGCCTGTTCGGCTCGCTCGCGGGCCCGATCGGAATCGTCCTTTGCCATCTTCAGGCGGTCGATGAGAGCGGTGCGTTCATGCATCAGCACCAGCATGTCCCGGGCAGTGCGGTGAATACTGATCTGGATCTGGATCATATAGCCGACATAGAACGCGGCCAGCATGGCGACGGCAGTCATGATCTCACCGCCCTGACGCAGCGGAATGAGGATGAGGGTCGTGCCGTAGACAAGGGTCCCGATGACGGCGAGTGGCGCACAGGCACTGCTGATGGCGGTGGTTCCCGCCAGTGTGCAGGCGATCAACAGCATCAGCAGAAGCTGATCCATGATGTTGTCGGGCTGCCACAGGAAAAATGCCATTGACGCCCAGGCAACAACGAACAGGGTAAAGCCGAGACTGCACAGGCGCAGCCAGTACTGCGGTCTGTCCGCGGCATCGGAACGGGCAAGAAAGCGCTCGAGCAGTGTTCCCTGCGGGATCACGCTGGCGAGCACCAATGCGGCCCAGGTGAACACGTTCTGCGCCGGCACCCAATGCGCGTAGACCACGCAGACGACCGCGCCGACCAGCGGCATCACGACGGCGTTGGGACGCAGGTTGCGCATGGCCAGACGCAGCTGGTCGTAGATCAGCTTCTCGTCAAGCACATCTGTGTCGGGGCGGTAGATTGGGGCCCAGCCCATGGTGTCTCCCGTCTTCGGCCAAGCCGTGTCGTGGAGCAGGCACCCTAGGAAAATTAGGTTAAGATCAAATTGCGAAGTTCGTTGCGGCACTGCACCCAAGCCGCTAGCCTGCGCCAAAGTCAAAACGGGAGTGAACGATGGCAATCGCAGTAGTGGCGACCTTGAAGGTTGCGCAAGGTAAGGAAGCGGAATTCGAGGGTGTTTTCCGCGAGCTTTCGGCGCAGGTCCGCGCCAATGAGCCCGGCAACAAGCTTTATCAGCTGTGCCGTTCCAAGGCCGATTCCTCGGTATATGTGGTGATGGAAATGTATGCTGACGATGCCGCGCTGAAGGCCCATGGCGCCTCAGAACATTTCAAGGCGGCAGGTCCCAAGCTGGGCCCGTGTCTCGCCGGGCGCCCGGAAATTCAGTATTTCGAAACGGTCTGAGACGGGCCCTTACGCAGCCTGTTCGATACGGCGGCGGGCAGGGAAGACGGCGGTCATGGTCGTCCCCTTGCCCGGCATGCTGTCGATGCGAAGCTCGCCGTCATGCAGCCGCATCAGGGAATGGGTGATGGGTAGCCCCAGGCCGGTGCCCTCGTGACGGCGGGCGAGGGACGAATCGATCTGGCCGAACGGCGAGAGCGCGACCTTGATGTCCGCAGCGCTCATGCCGATACCCGAGTCGCAGACAGCGATGGCGAGGCCCTTGGGGCCTTCATCGCGCACGCGCACCCGCACCGTGCCCCCGCTCGGAGTGAACTTGATGGCGTTGCTCAAAAGATTAAGCAGCACCTGACGCAGCGCGCGGGGATCGGCTCTGAGCGCCGGCAGGTCAGCGGCAATGTCCTGGCTCAGCGTGACCTGTCCCTCATCGGCTTTGACCTTGAGCAGAGTGAGGCATTGTTCGATCAGGCCTGGTAGTGCGATTTCGCTTTCATGCAGTTCGAGCTTTCCGGCTTCGAGCTTGGCCAGGTCGAGGACGTCATTAATCAGCTCAAGCAGATGTGTGCCGCTGGCATGAATGTCGCGCGCATAGGCAGCGTATTGAGGCTTGCAGGCACCAAACATCTCATTGGCGATGATCTCGGCAAAGCCCAGAATGGCATTGAGGGGCGTGCGCAGCTCATGACTCATATTGGCGAGGAATTCGGTCTTGGCGCGGTTGGCAAACTCCGCTGCCTCCTTCGCCCGGATCAGGTCGTCCTCGGCCTTTTTGCGGGCGCTGATGTCGGTAATCCATGACAGGGAGGCGGGGACGCCATCCCAGTGAACGAGGGCTGCCTGGGCATCGGCCCAGACGATTCTGCCATCGCGGTGAATAAGCCGAAATTCGTAATGCGGCGTGGTTTCAACGCCTTTCATGCGGGTGTCGATCCGCTCCACGACCATCGCCACGTCGTCAGGATGGATCACACCGTTCATGGTGGCTGGCGGCTGTGCCATCAACTCCTGGGCATCGGCGTAGCCGATCATGCGGGCAAAGCCGTCGTTCATGTAGAGCACACTGTCATTGGTGCGCACGACGATGCCCTGGTGCGAGCCTTCCACGACGCGGCGCATCTGCTTCGCTGCGCGCCGCGCTGCCACACCCGGGTCGGAATAGAGCCTGACGTCGATGCGGCCTGCCTCGCCGCGTAGCCGGGCCTGAACCGCGGCGGGTTCCTTGCCGCCTGCGCGCGGGAAATGCAGCACGAGACTGGCGGTGCGTCCGTCGCCGCGTTCAAGCCAGGCGATGGTAGCCTCAAGAAAAGGCCGATCCTCCGCCATGACCAGCGCGGGCAGGCAGGCGCCAACCGCAAAACCCTGCGTGGCGAGCCCGGCATCGGCGCCAAACTCAAGCGCCAGCAGGGCGCCCGCGCCATCGATCAGCGCGTGCACGGCAGGTGCCGCGTCGTCCTGCATGCCTCTTTCCCCCTGCGATGCGCCTGCTCGTCCGGCATGGACGGCACGCATTGGGGGTACTGTATAGCCCCTTTAGGTTAAGGGGAATTTATCCTGGTGCCGGATCAGCCCTTGACCGGGCTATCCTGCAGGCGGGCCATGAATTTCTGGGTTTGCTCGGAGCCCATCGTGTAGTGGCGGGCGCCGCCAAAGTCGGAAATCTTGGCCCAGTATTCGGCCACGGTGTCGGCATTGGCCTTGTGCCCCAGATTGATGCCTTCGCTCTCGACGATCTGCGCCGCAGCAAAGACACCCGCGCCTGCGGTCAGGATCATGCCCGTCGGGGCGTCCTCGCTGACCAGATAGACTACACCGGGAGTGACATATTCCGGCTTGAGCATCTCCAGGACTTCCGGCGGCATCAGGTTTTCCGTCATGCGCGTGGCTGCAACCGGAGCGATCGCGTTGACCTTGATGTTGTCCTTGGCGCCTTCGAGCTTGAGCGTATTCATGAAGCCGACGAGACCAAGCTTGGCGGCGCCGTAATTGGTCTGGCCAAAATTGCCGTAAAGGCCGGTGGAGGAGGTCGTCACGACGATGCGGCCGTATTGCTGCTCGCGCATGATCGGCCAGATGGCCTTACAGGGTTTGACGGTGCCCATCACATGGACATCCATGACGGCGGTAAAATCCTTGAGCTCCATCTTGGCGAAGCTCTTGTCGCGCAGGATGCCAGCATTGGCGATGAGAACGTCGATGCGGCCCCAGGTATCCATGGTCTGCTTGACGAGATGGGCAACCCCCGCATCGTCTGTAACCGAGGCACCATTGGCGATGGCCTCGCCACCTGCAGCCTTGATTTCGGCGACCACCTTCTGCGCGGCCTCCGAACTGCCGCCCGTGCCATCTACCGAACCACCCAGATCATTGACCACCACTTTGGCACCGCGCCGCGCCAGTTCCAGGGCATGAGCACGGCCGAGGCCGCCGCCGGCACCGGTAACGATTGCGACTTTGCCGTCGAAGCGAATGGTCATGACAAAACTCCTCTGCGATGGGGCGGCGAAAGTGATGGACGATCTGGACCGAGCGGGTCAAGTCGCCCGTTCCGGTGATTGTGGCAGGGCGGGTGCGGCCGGTCCGCGCAACCAGCGATTGGCCGGCTTCTCCACCAGGCGGTAGAGCGCATATCCCCACAGGACGCAAGACGGCACCAGCAGGGCGGGCTCGAGTATATGAACGAGGCGATAATGGGCGGTCAGATCCTGCGGATAGAGCCGTTGCTCGCAAAGACGCAGCAGCATGAGAAGTGCAGTCTGGCCCATGTAGATAGCATAGGACCATTCGCCCAGACGCCGGAGCGGCTTTAGGGTGAAGAGACGTGCGATCGCACCGCGGTCGAAGCAGAGGCTGGCAACAATCAGGGTCATGGCGGCGGCAATCCACACATCCATGGGATTGTGTGCCCAGCCCGTATGATACATCGCGTAAAAGAAGATACCGAACACGAGAAGCTGGATCGCCGTAAACGCCAATTCAGGCAGGCGCTGGGCATAGCTGTCAGCATGGCGATGGAGCATGGCAAGAGCCACGCCTATCGCGAAATCGGCAAAGCCGCGCACAAGTCCCAGATCGAAGGTGATATCAAGGCCATGGCCTGAGGTGAGTGCGAGGTTGCGCAGGGTGATAAAGCCCAGCGCCAGCAACAGCAAGGCGCGTGCAACGCTGCCACGTGCGGCGAACAGGAAGATCGGAAAAGCAAGGCACAACGCGAATTCGACGCTGATGAACCAGGCGACTCCGTTCCAGCTCAGATGTCCCATGACGTGCCAGGCCTGGATCAGGAGCAGATTGAATACCAGAGCCCTGGCGCTCATGTCGGGATGATAGACCGGAAGATCGAACACCGAGACATAGCCGCCGGCATGGGCAAGGGCGCGCAGAACGACAAGCATGATCGCGAGCACGACGATCATCGCCAGATGGACCGGATAGAGCCGGGCCAGGCGGTTGCGCAGAAACAGGCCGTAGCCCTTCAGCGTGAACAGGCTCTCCCAGCGGGACAGATAGACGTAGGTGAGGACGAAGCCCGAAAGAATGAAAAAGAATTCGACCCACAGATAGCCTTTAGCCACGAAAATATCGAACCACGGCAGGTGCTGATATCCGTGACCTTCGTGATAGTGATAGAGCACGAGAAAGAGCGGCGGCAGCGCACGCGCGCCGGTCAGGGCGCGGATTTCACGGGCAGGCCTTGCTGGATCGGACATCGGTGCGCATCTGAAGGGTCCCCAGGGCATATAGCCCGACGCAGGGCGGGCGCGTAACCCATTATCCATCTGCGCGGCGATTGGCGCGGGGGCAGGCGAAGGCGAGGACCGCTGCCGGCGGAGGCGCGCACGCCGGGGTCCATGACGGGGCAGGGACGGGCCCCTTTGAGGACACCTTGGACGCCTCCATGCGGCTTCGGTGCAAAATGCTTGCGCAAAGGTACCGGACGCATGGCAAGTTGCAGCCGGTGGACATCAGGGGGGCGGGCTTTGGATTGGGACCATTGGCGGGCCGGGCTTGGCATCGGCGTGATCCTGCTGGTTGCCTGGCTCTTCAGTGAAAACCGCCGCGCCTTTCCCGTCCGCATCGTGGCGAGCGGCATTGCCATCCAGGTCAGCCTCGCGCTCGTTCTTCTTACATGGCCTCCGGCGCGGGCAGGCCTCTTCAGGCTCAATGCCGTCGTCGATGCACTGACTCACGCTACCCGCGCCGGCACGGGCTTTGTCTTTGGCTATGTCGGCGGTGCGGCGGCACCCTTTACGGTGACCGACCCGCAGGGGCTTACCAGTTTTGCCTTCACCATACTTCCCATGGTGATTGTGATCTCGGCTCTGGCGGCACTGCTGTGGTACTGGCGCATTCTCGCCGTCGTGGTGCATGCTCTATCCTACGCCCTGCGCAAGATCATGGGTATCGGTGGTGCTGTCGGGCTGGGCGCCGCCGCGACCATCTTCATCGGCATGGTGGAAGCCCCGCTGCTGATCCGCCCGTATCTCGGCAAGCTCTCCCGCAACGAGCTGTTCATTCTCTGCACGGTCGGTCTTGCCACTGTGGCAGGTACCGTGTTCGTGCTTTATGCGACCATTGTCGGTCCCGTAGTGCCCGGAGCGCTCGGCCATATTCTCGTGGCATCGATGCTGTCTCTGCCGGGTGCCATCGTCATCGCCAGCATCATGATCCCGCCCGATGCACCAGCCACCGGTGCCCACGTGGCGGAAGGCTTCACCTATCATTCCAGCATGGATGCGATTGCGCGAGGCACCGAGGATGGTTTGCGCATGTGGCTGTCCATCGTGGCGATGCTGCTTGTCATTGTTGCCCTCGTACATCTCACCGACATCGTGCTGAAAACCCTTCCTGACGTTGCCGGCACGCCTCTTTCAATGGAGCGCATTTTCGGGTGGGCGTTCTCGCCCTTTGCCTATGTGATCGGAATTCCCTGGCATGAGGCCAGGACTGCCGGAGCGCTGATGGGAGACAAGACTGTTCTCAATGAATTCATCGCTTATGTCGACATGGCGCAACTGCCTCAGGGTGTGCTCGATCCCAGAGTGCGCCTCATCCTGCTCTATGCGCTGTGCGGCTTTGCCAATTTTGGTTCGGTGGGCATCATGATTGCCGGGCTGAGTACGATGATACCGGAACGCCGCCAGGAGCTGGTGTCGCTGGCAATGCGGGCGCTGGTGTCCGGAACACTCGCCAGCGCTATGAGCGGTGCCCTGATCGGTTTCCTTCCGCTGGGGTCGTAACCCAATGCATATCGCCGCGACGCGCTTGGGCCGCGAACACTGGCAGCGCCTGATCCATTTTCCACGGCATCGTCACACCGATTCCTATGCCGCGCTGGTACTTGCGGGCGGATATGAAGAGTGCGGCTGTTTCGGCCGCTTTCAGACCGGCCCCGGCAGCGTCGTGCTGCACACCCGCTTCGATGCACACCTCGACCGTTTCGGTACAGCAAAGAGCGAAATCCTCAATCTGCCGCTTCCCGTCGATGTACCCATTGCGCGCATCGCAAAGCTCGCCAATCCGGACGCAATTGTGCGTCTTGCCGAACGTGACCCCGCCGCTGCAGCGGTCTGTGTGCTGGCCGAACTCATCCCCGCTGCAGGTAGCGTCTGCGACTGGCCCGACCGTCTTGCCGAAGATCTTGCCCTGCCGGAATTTCCGGGCCTGACACGTTGGGCGCGGGACAATGCACTGGCGCCTGAGACGGTTACACGTGGCTTTGTCCGGAGCTTTGGCGTAACGCCATCGCGCTTTCGTCTTGAGCGCCGCGCACATGATGCTTTCGCACGCATCATACAGTCGCGGACGCCGCTGGCACAGATCGCAGTCGAGAGCGGCTTTTCCGATCAGCCGCATATGACACGGACCATACGATCGCTTACCGGAGCTGTGCCCAGTTACTGGCGACGACAGATGATCTGAAGGTGGACCTGTGCCGATGTCATGGATTGCACCGTTCGCAAGGACGGCGGCACGAGTTTCAAAGTCGGGCACTTCAAGACACGGCCTGCGGACAGGCCTCTTCGTCAGCCTTGAGATCCTTCGTCCGGACCTGTCATCAGATCGGCGAATGCGGCTGCGAGCAGCTCGTAGGAATGAAGACGGGCGTCAAAATCATATGTAATGGTCACGATCATAAGTTCGTCCGCGCCGTGAGCGCTGGCAAGATAAAGAAGTTGCGCTTTTACGTCCTCTGCCGTGCCGGTCACCGAGCGGCCCTCAAGGCTTTTCAATATGGCGCGCTCGCGCTCGTCATAGGGATAAGCCAGGGCTTCCTCCGGCGGCGGGAAGGCAATCGGGCGCCCGGTAAAGAGGCGCACGGCCCACAGCTTGCGTGAGGCAGAGAGCTGTTCGGCATCCGCGGCGCTGTCCGCAGCAAGTGCCGCAACACCCATCGCCACGCGCGGTGCCGCACACCAGACCGATGGCTTGAAGCGCTCGCGGTAGGCGTTCACCGCGTCGCGACTGTCGTCCGGATTGATGAAATGCGCGTGCGCGAAAGGCAGACCGAATTCCGCGGCATATACCGCGCTGTGGATGCCCGAACCAAGGAGCCACAATTGCGGATGGCTGTCGCCGCGCGGCATTGCATGGATGCCGCGATAGGGATGGTCGGGTGGCAGAGGTGTTCCTGCCGATGCCGCATCGAGCAGCTGGCTGAGCAGATGAACCTGGCTCGGAAAGGCATCGATGCCATAAGCCTGGGGCCCTGCCTGCAGTGCCCGGCTGGTGCGCTCATCGGCGCCGGGTGCCCGGCCGATCCCAAGATCAATACGACCCGGTGCCAGGGTTTCGAGCATGCGAAACTGTTCGGCAACTTTGAGGGGACTGTAATGCATCAGCATGACGCCCCCTGAGCCGATGCGGATGCGCCGGGTTTCCGTAGCAAGCCGCGCGATGAGGATTTCGGGGGCGGACCCGGCAAAGCTGGTAGAATTGTGATGTTCGGCTACCCAGTAGCGATGATAGCCGAGGCGGTCGGCTGCCTTGGCGAGGGCGATAGTTTCCGCCAGCGCCTCAGACGCCGTACCATTTTTGCGTATGGGAGACTGATCCAGAATCGAGAGCTTCATGATTGCTGCGAAACCTTGCCACCGCCAAATCCGGTCCGGGCCGTAACCGGAGCCTGTGCATGTCACGCCATGCTGGGTCCAGCCTGGCCAAACTTTGGGCCCGTCCCATAAGGCTATATCCGGGCGAAAGCCGTCTGTCTCCTGCCACTCTTGGGGGCGGCAGGAGGCACGCGGATTATCGGTCTTCTGGTTCCGCCGGCAGGCAGAGCGATACTCCGGCCGGCGCGGGCCAAATGGCCTCTGCCCCGCCTCGGCGCACAGTCCACGCGTGGTGCCCGATCCGCCGCATTGGCGTGGCAGGCAAATCGGCTAAGCTGGAGGTCTGCAACATCATGAGA
>JAGWRJ010000335.1 GCA_028869725.1 Alphaproteobacteria bacterium
CTGTCGGGACTTTGGGGTATGTATTCGGGATTTGAAGTGTGCGAGGCGGCGGCCTTGCCGGGGCGCGAGGAATATCTCGATGCGGAAAAATACGAAATCCGCCCGAGAGACTATTCGATGCCGGGCAATATCATGGCCGAGATTGGTCAGCTGAACCGTATTCGCAAGGCTGAGCCGGCGCTGCAGAGCCACACCGGGCTGACGTTCTATAACGCCTACAATGACAACATCCTCTATTACGGCAAACACGCCCAGGGAGAAAACGCCCGCATTTTGGTTGCGGTCAATCTCGATCCCCATCATCCGCAGGAGGCGACGTTCGAGGCGCCACTCTGGGAATGGGGGCTTGATGACGAGAAGGCACTGGAAGCCCGGGACCTGCTCAGCGGGCATGTCAGCTTATGGCGCGGCAAGGTGCAGCGGCTGTGGCTGGGAACGGATCGACCCTATGTGATCTGGCGCGTAGCGCCAGCCAGGACGGCTTGACGATGACGCGCAGGAAACGCTCGGCTCTTGCAGCCGACCCACACTGGTATAAGGATGCAGTGATCTACCAGCTGCATGTGAAATCGTTCTTCGATGCCAATAATGACGGCATCGGCGACTTTGCAGGTCTTATCGAAAAGCTTGATTACCTTGCCGAGATCGGCGTCACCGCGATCTGGCTGCTCCCATTTTATCCCTCGCCCCGCCGCGACGATGGCTACGATATCAGTGAATATCGTGCGGTTCATCCCGAGTATGGGCTGCTGCGTGATGTGCGGCACTTCATCGAGGAGGCCCACGCGCGAGGACTGCGGGTGATTACGGAGCTCGTCGTCAACCACACCTCAGATCAGCACCCGTGGTTTCAGCGCGCCCGTCGGGCAAAGCCGGGATCCGCCGCGCGCAATTTCTATGTGTGGTCGGATGACGACAAAAAGTATGCCGGGACGCGGATCATATTTATTGATACCGAGAAGTCGAATTGGACATGGGATGAGGAGGCCAAAGCATATTACTGGCATCGCTTTTTCAGTCATCAGCCGGATCTCAATTTCGATAATCCTCGCGTGTTTGATGAAGTCATGGCGGTCATGCGATTCTGGTTCGACATGGGCGTCGATGGTCTGCGCCTGGATGCGGTGCCCTATCTGGTCGAGCGCGAAGGAACGAACAATGAAAACCTGCCTGAGACTCACACCATTCTTAAACGCATGCGTAAGGTCGTGGACGAAAATTACCCCGACCGCATGCTGCTGGCAGAGGCCAACCAGTGGCCGGAAGATATCCAGGAATATTTCGGGGATGGCGATGAATGCCATATGGTGTTCCACTTTCCGCTGATGCCCCGGATGTACATGGCCATTGCCCAGGAAGATCGCTTCCCGGTCACCGACATCATCCGGCAAACGCCGGATATTCCTGCCAACTGTCAGTGGGCGATTTTCCTGCGCAACCACGACGAGCTGACACTGGAGATGGTGACGGACAAGGAGCGCGACTATCTCTGGAACGTCTATGCCTCGGATAGGCGGGCTCGGCTGAATCTGGGTATCCGCAGGCGTCTTGCCCCGCTCTTGGAGCGCGACCGGCGGCGCATCGAGCTGATGAATTCCCTGCTGCTGTCGATGCCAGGAACCCCGATCATCTATTATGGCGATGAAATAGGAATGGGCGATAACATCCATCTCGGTGACCGTGATGGCGTGCGCACGCCCATGCAGTGGTCACCAGATCGCAATGGCGGCTTCAGTCGTGCCGACCCGGCCGCGCTCGTCCTGCCGCCGATCATGGATCCCCTTTACGGGTTCGATGCGGTCAATGTCGAGGCGCAGTGGCGCGATCCCCATTCGTTACTCAACTGGCTGCGGCGGATGCTGGTGGTGCGGCGGGCCCATCGCAGCTTCGGGCGCGGCGGGCTGCGATTCCTGACGCCACAGAACCGGAAGATTCTTGCCTATTTGCGTGAATATGAGGACGAAACGCTTTTGTGCGTGGCCAATGTGTCGCGTACTGCCCAGGCCGTCGAACTTGATCTCAACGAGTTCGAGGGGCGCACCCCTGTGGAACTGCTCGGCGGGACGGCATTTCCGAGGATTGGCCAGCTGTCCTATATGCTGACCCTGCCGCCTTTTGGCTTTTACTGGTTCAAGCTGTCCGGCGAAGCTGAGGCGCCGCCCTGGAGCATTGCCCAGGCGGGTCCGGGCATGGAACTGCTGACCTTCGTATTGCGAGACGGATTGGCGCTTGAGGGCGCGATGCGGCTAAGTCTGGAGCAAAGTATCCTTCCCACCTATATTGCCAATCGGCGTTGGTTTCAGACCAAGAATGTACCGATCGACACGGTGCGGATTGTGGCGTATGCGCCAGTACCTGGAAGTGAGGGGGACTGCCTCTTCGTCGATGTTGATGTGTGTGCCGGTGAGCACTGCGAACGCTATGCCCTGCCCATGGCGATCGCCTGGGAAGATGAGCCCTCAAGCCCATTTGAAACCCCTCTCGCCTTCGCGAGGGCGCGGCGTGGTCGTCGGGTGGGACTTCTCACTGATGCCTTTGCCACAACCCGCTTTGCGCGAAGCCTGCTGACTGGATTGGCCCATCGCGACGTGATCTCGTTCGCCGATGGCCGGATAAGGTTCCGAGCCGTTAGTGGGGTGCCTGCGGATCTGGCTCTCGAGGGTGATGTCGAGTGGCCTCGGCTGGAGCAGACTAACTCGACGCTGATTGTTGGCCGCAAGGCGGTCATCAAACTGTTGCGTCGTGCCGTTGTCGGCGAACACCCTGAAGCTGAAATGGGGCGGACCCTGACCGAACGCGGCTTCGATGGCATCGCACCGATGCTGGGCGACCTTGTCCGGGAGAATGGGGATGGCTCCGTGTCGGCGCTGGCGATTGTACAGAGCTTTGTTGCCAATCAGGGCGATGGGGCGACCTGGACGATCGAACAGTTGGCGCGGACGGTCGACGAATTGTCGGTACGGCCGAATGAAGACGGTTCTCATTTCGAGGCCTACGAGGAGTTCGCTCATGTCCTCGGGCGTCGTGTTGGTCAGCTTCATCAGGCGCTGGCGCAGCCAACTGCTGATCCTGCATTTGCACCACGGATCGCGGACCCAGCCCTGGTGGAGGAATGGAAGCAGGCCCTGGATCTGCAGCTTGATGCAGCCTTTGTGGCACTGTCAGCGCTCGCAGATAATGCTGATTTCGTACCACGACTTGCCGCGCTTTCGGCCGTGCGCCCGCAGCTGCGGGCGGCGACCGGGGCAATCCTGGGGGAGGCAGTGGGCCTTGCGGCGACGCGTATTCATGGCGATCTGCATCTGGGGCAGGTGTTGGTTGCCGCAGGCGATGTCATCCTGATCGACTTTGAGGGAGAGCCAACCAAATCGCTGGAGCAGCGGCGAGCCAAAACCAGTCCTCTGCGCGATGTTGCTGGCATCCTGCGTTCCTTCGACTATGCGGCCGGACTTGCGGCCCGCGACAGTCGCATTGCGAGTGGAGGTCTCGGTGAAGCCCGTGCCGCCGAGTTGCTGGATGAATTCCGTCTGACGGCCCAGACAAGTTTCCTGCTTGGCTATGAAGAAGGGCGCGGGAGAGCACTGAGCTTCGTCGAGCAGCGACTGCTCTGGGTATTCGCTCTGGAAAAGGCGGCCTACGAAATAGCCTATGAAGCAGCCAACCGGCCCGACTGGATCGAGCTACCGCTGGCAGGAATTGAGCGACTGGTCAAACGGCTGACTGCGGAGGGCAGCGATGACCAGTGATACGGTGACGACCGACCCTTACGCAGATGCACGCGTCAGGGAGCTGCTTGCAGGGCGTCTGGCAGATCCTTTTGCCTTCCTGGGGCCTCATGACGAGGATGGTGTGCGCATCGTTCGCAGCTTTCAGCCGGGGGCGGTCGCCGTCGACGTGCTGGCGCGCCAGGGCCACAGTCTTTTGGGGCAGCTGACGCCGATTGGCGAAGATGGACTTTTTGCCGGACCGCTATCCAGTGATGGCCCCTATCTTCTGCGGATCCACTGGCCGGAGGCGGTACAGGAGACCGAAGACCCCTACAGCTTCGGACTGTTGCTGGGAGAGCTTGATCTGCACCTATTTGCGCAAGGCGCGCACTGGCAGCTGGCTGAACGCATGGGGGCGGCGCGGATCGAGATCGACGGAGTGGAAGGTGTGCGCTTTGCAGTCTGGGCACCCAATGCGCGCCGGGTCTCGGTCGTGGGTGACTTCAACTCCTGGGATGGACGGCGCCATCCTATGCGTCTGCGCCATCAGGCAGGGGTGTGGGAACTGTTCGTTCCGCGACTGACCGCCGGAGCGCGTTACAAATATGAGTTGATTGGTGCGGATGGTCAGTTATTGCCGCATCGGGCCGATCCTCTGGCGCGGGCAAGCGAGCGGCCGCCAGCCACCGCCTCAGTGGTGCCGCAGCGTTTTTCGATGCGCTGGACTGACAGCGACTGGATGGCCGAGCGGGCCGGGCGCCAGTCGGTGCACGCTCCCATTACGATCTATGAAGTGCATGCGCCGTCCTGGCTGCGGCCCGAGCACGATCCTGCCGGAGTGCTTGACTGGAAGGCGCTAGCCGAGAGACTCGTGCCTTATGTGAGCGATCTGGGGTTCACCCATCTGGAACTGTTGCCGATCATGGAGCATCCCTTCGGTGGCTCCTGGGGATATCAACCGCTTTCCCTGTTTGCGCCCAGCGCCCGTTTTGGCCAGCCGCATGAATTTGCGCACTTTGTTGATGCCGCACACCGTGCGGGTCTGGGCGTAATCCTGGATTGGGTTCCGGGTCATTTTCCTACCGATCCCCACGGTCTTGCGCAGTTTGATGGCACGGCGCTCTACGAGCACGCCGATCCACGGGAAGGGTTTCATCGGGACTGGAATACCCTGATCTATAATTTTGGTCGCCGAGAAGTTCAGGGCTTTCTGATCGCCAGCGCGCTCTACTGGCTGGAAACCTTCCATGTCGATGGGCTGCGTGTCGATGCGGTAGCGTCGATGTTGTACCGCGATTATTCACGCGAGCCAGGTGAATGGGTCCCCAATCAGTTTGGTGGACGGGAGAACCTGGAAGCGATTGAATTGTTGCGGCGACTGAACACTACTATTGCGGAGCGTGCGCCCGGTGCCATTACCATTGCGGAGGAATCGACCGCCTGGCCGGGCGTCTCTGCGCCTGTGCAGGACGGCGGCCTCGGCTTCCAGTTCAAATGGAACATGGGGTGGATGCACGATTCGCTCATCTACATGAGTAAGGAGCCGATTTACCGGCGCTGGCACCATAACGAGATGACCTTTTCGCTCCTCTATGCTTACAGCGAGCGCTATATTCTGCCCCTGTCACATGATGAGGTCGTGCACGGCAAAGGCTCGCTCTATGGACGCATGCCTGGTGACGTGTGGCAGAAGAGGGCTAATCTGCGCGCCTACTACGCCTTTATGTGGACCCATCCAGGAAAGAAGCTGCTGTTCATGGGTGGCGAGCTCGGGCAGCCTTCGGAGTGGAGCCATGATGGCGAAGTCGAATGGCATCTTCTCGACGACCCGGCTGCGGCGGGGCTGCAGCGACTGATTGGTGATCTCAATCGGCTCTACGCGCGCCTGCCACAGCTGCATGCCAGTGATTTTGACCCGTGCGGCTTTTCCTGGGTGGTAGGAGACGACTATGCCAACAGCGTCTTTGCCTATGTACGCAGATGTGCAGACCTGGCGCCGGTTCTTGTGCTCGTGAACCTGACACCGCAGACACATAAGGAGTACCGCGTGGGTGTTCCACTGCCCGGATACTGGCGCGAGCTCATCAATACCGACGCTGCGTGTTATGGCGGAAGCAATGTGGGCAATGACGGCGGAGTGCAGACCAGGCCAGTAGCCTGCCATGGGTATTCCCAGTCGTTGACCGTAACGCTTCCACCCTTGGCGGCTACGATCTTTCAACTCGAGAGGGAGCCTGATGCGCCCCTTTCCTGAAAGGCTGGACTGCGGCCTGCCATACCCGCTTGGTGCGACGTGGGATGGTCTTGGGGTCAATTTTGCGGTGTTTTCGGCTCATGCGGAGCGCATGGAGCTGTGCCTGTTCGATGACAATGGCAAGCGGGAGATTGCGCGCTTCGACCTGCCTGAGCACACCAATGAAATCTGGCACGGGTATCTGCCCAACGCCATGCCGGGTCTGGTCTACGGGTACAGGGCATATGGTCCCTTTGATCCGCTCCATGGCCACCGGTTCAACCCGCACAAGCTCCTGCTGGATCCTTATGCCAAGGCATTCGCGGGTAGCTTTCGCTGGACCGATGCGCTCTTTGGTCACCGTATTCGCTCCAGCCGTGCTGATCTGTCGTTTGACCGGCGTGACAGCGCACCGGCCATGCTGAAATCCGTCGTCATCGAAGAACGGCCGTGCGATGACGAGGATGTGCGCCCCTATATCCCGTGGTCGGATACGGTGATCTACGAGGCGCATGTGCGTGGTCTGACCAAGCTCCTGGATGCAGTCGTGCCCCGTGAACGGGGCACTTTTGCAGCGCTGGCCAATCCCCATGTCATTTCGCATCTGAGGCGGCTCGGCGTAACCACAATCGAACTCATGCCGGTTCATGCCATTCTGCAGGATCGCTTCCTATTAGAACGCAAGCTGTCGAATTACTGGGGTTATAACAGTCTCAACTTCTTCACTCCGGAGCCGCGTTACCTTTCGACGGGTATGGTCAACGAGATGCGGATGGCGATCCGTCGCCTGCACAAGGCCGGCCTCGAGGTCATTCTGGACGTTGTCTACAACCACACCTGCGAAGGCAATGAGCTTGGACCGACGCTGAGTTGGCGTGGGCTTGATAACCAGAGCTACTACCGTCTTTTGCCTGATGACCGACGCTATTACATCAACGATACCGGCACCGGCAACACGCTGAACCTGTCTCATCCACGCGTGGTTCAGATGGTGCTCGACAGTCTTCGCTACTGGGCGACGACTTTTCAGGTTGATGGCTTTCGCTTTGATCTGGGGATGAACCTCGGGCGTGAGGACTCAGGTTATGATCCAGGTGCGGGGTTCTTCGACGCGCTGCGCCAGGATCCTACGCTGGCGCGCCTGAAACTGATTTCCGAACCATGGGATATCGGGTTGGGCGGATATCAGCTGGGTAACATGCCTCCGGGTTTTGCAGAATGGAACGACCGCTACCGCGATACGCTACGCCGCTACTGGCGCGGTGACAGCGGACAGCGTGGCGATCTGGCCCGGCGTCTGTCCGGATCGGCTGATGTGTTTGGCCATTCCTCCCGTCGGCCGTGGTCCAGTATCAACTTCGTGACCGCTCATGACGGCATGACGCTGGAGGATCTCGTGTCCTATGAAGGCCGGCGCAATGACGCCAACGGCGAAAATCCCGGGGGACATGGTGACACGCTCTCGGCCAACTGGGGCACTGAGGGGCCAAGTGACGATCCGCAGATCCTTGCCGCGCGCGATCGAGTGAAGCGCTCGCTGCTCGTCAGCCTCATGGCGTCGCTGGGGACGCCGATGCTCCTGGCCGGCGATGAGTTCGGTCGCACCCAGAGAGGTAACGATAACGCCTATTGCCAGGACAACGAGGTCTCCTGGCTCGACTGGTCACTTGCCAGTACGGAGCGTGGTCAGGCGCTGATCGAGTTTGTCAGCCGGCTCAACGAGATCCGCAAGGCCTATCCGGTGCTGCGGTCCACTCGTTTTCTGCACGGCGATGAGGAGATCGCCCCTGGCATCCGCAATATCGACTGGTTCGATGAACGTGGCCGCTCCATCAGTGAGCACGACTGGCACAATCCGGAAGGCCGGGCTCTCGTGATGCGTCTGGCGAGCCGGCGGCAGCGTACCAAAGCCGATCTGATTGCGCTATGCGTCAACGGATCGAACATGAAGCTCGAATTCCGCATGCCGGACAAACTACCCTGGCGTGTTCTTGTGGACAGTGCGCAGGTGCTCTCGGACCACGGTCGGATGCTGCACAGTTTTCAGGTTGAGGCCGGCGCGGCGGTGATTCTAGCCGCACATGCCGAGCTCCGGAGCTGAGAAGCACCCTGACCTGACAGGCCAAATGTGTGAGGGAGATGTTCTGTTTGTGCAGCGCATTGGCACCCTCCGATGCTGCAACCGTCTTCGACCTGCCGTCTCCGGTCTGGGCGCGGGCAGGTTCGTACGACAAGGCGGATGAACATGGCGGATAATTCCTATCTTTTTGGTCCAGAGCTCCTCGGCAATGAGGAGGTGCGATTTCGGCTTTGGGCTCCGGCGGTGCCTGGCGTAGATCTGGAAATTGCAGGCGATGGGCGTTGGCCGATGCAGCCTATGGACAAAGGTTGGTGGCAGCATACGGCACGGGCCGGCAAGGCCGCCCGCTATCGCTTTTGTATCGGCGACGTCGCCATACCTGACCCCGCTGCGCGCGCACAGTGCGGCGATGTTCACGGTTGGAGTATTGTCTTGGATCCCGGCAGCTATGCCTGGCGTGCGGGCAGTTGGTGCGGACGGCCCTGGGAAGAATGTGTCATCTACGAAGTGCATGCAGGTGTAATGGGCGGGTATCGCGCGCTGGGCCGGCATCTGCCGCGGCTCAAGGAAACGGGATTTACCGCGGTCGAGTTGATGCCTGTTGCCGATTTTCCGGGAGGACGTAATTGGGGTTATGACGGGGTATTGCTGTTCGCGCCGGATGAAGCGTATGGCTCCCCTGATGATCTGAAGGCGCTTGTCGATCAGGCGCACGAACTTGGAATGATGATGATTATGGATGTCGTCTATAATCACTTTGGTCCAGATGGAAATTATCTGCATCTTTATGCGCCGCAGTTTTTTGCGGCGGATACGCACACGCCATGGGGCGCCTCCATCAACCTCAAGGATGACATGGTACGCCGGTTCTTTTCCGAAAACGCCCGCTACTGGCTGGAAGAATTTCGCTTTGATGGACTGCGGCTGGATGCAGTACATGCGCTAAAGGATGACGGGTGGCTGGTAGAGCTGGCCGGCGAGCTGCGGGCAGCCATCCCAAGACAGGTACATCTGATTGTCGAGAACGAAGACAATGATGCGCGTCTGCTGCGTATGGGATTTAGCGCCCAGTGGAATGACGACCTGCACCATGTGCTGCATGTTATGCTCACCGGCGAGCATCATGGTTACTACGGCGACTATATACAGGATTGTACGAAAAAGCTGGCACGGGCCCTCGCGCAGGGGTTTGTCTATCAGGGCGAACCGTCGGCTTATCGGCAAGGTAGGCCACGAGGAACGCAGAGCGCGGGCCTGCCGCCGACACGCTTTATCGCGTTCCTGCAAAATCACGATCAGGTCGGCAACCGGGCTCTGGGTGACAGGTTGATCCGGCTCGCGCCCGAGCCAGCCCTCAAAGCTGCGATTGCACTGGTTCTGCTAGCACCCCAGATTCCCATGGTGTTCATGGGGGAGGAAGTCGGTGCCGTAGAACCATTCCTCTACTTTACGGATCACAGCGATGGACTTGCGCAGCAGGTGCGCGAAGGTAGGCGTAACGAGTTCCAAGCCTTCCCGGAATTCGCGGACGAAGGGGCGCGCAGCCGTATTCCCGACCCCAATGCGCGCGAGACATTCGAGCGTTCGCGGCCTGACTTTGGCAACACCCGCGCCGGAGAGTTTCAGAAGTTTTATGCTGACCTTCTGGCGCTGCGTCGGCGCCACATTATTCCGTGGCTGAACGGGACGACAAGTTCGGGCGCCGAGGCGATTGGAGACAAAGCGGTGCTGGCCTCCTGGCGGTTGGGAAATGGTGCGCTGCTTACTCTTGCCTGCAATCTGGGTGACGACCCCGTAGGCGCCGACCTGCCGCAAGGTGCACCCTTATGGGGGAAGAGAAGCCCCCGCGGGCTTGACGGTCATTCGACTTGCCTATGGATTGAACCATGATTCCGCGGGCAACCTACCGGGTGCAGTTCCACAGGAACTTTACATTCGAGCAGGGAGCGAGGCTCGCCCGATATCTGGGTACCCTTGGGATCAGCCACCTTTACGCGTCGCCGATCCTTAAGGCACGTGCTGGGTCCTTGCATGGCTACGACGTCGTCGACCACCGTTGCATCAATCCCGA
>JAGWRJ010000336.1 GCA_028869725.1 Alphaproteobacteria bacterium
CGGCGAGTTGATACTCAGGGATGAGACTTTCCATCATGTTCAGGACGGCTTCGTAGATTGCACAGTCGACGACTTGCCCCTTGCCCGTACGATGACGTGCCTGCAGTGCTGCCAGCGCGCCGAGGCAGCCAAAGGTCGCGGCCAGGCTGTCGCCGATGGAGATGCCTGCACGCGAGGGACGCCGGTCAGGTTCGCCCATTACGTATCGCAGGCCGCCAAATGCTTCTCCGACAGAAGCGTAACCTGCCTTTTTTGCGTTGGGGCCTGTCTGCCCGTATCCCGAAACGCGGATCATGATGAGACGGGGATTGATGGCTGAGAGGACGTCATAACCGAGCCCCCAGCGCTCCATGGTTCCGGGACGGAAATTTTCGAGCAGAAAGTCGGCCCGTGCGACCAGCTCCTTGAGTGCGGCTTGTCCTTCGGCCTTGCGCAGATCCAGCGTGGCGCAGAGCTTGTTGCGCCCGATGAGTGAGAAGCCGAGAGCCTCGCCGTCGGCTTTGACCTGCCCCCATGCCCGCATGGGATCACCCTGACCGGGTGGCTCGAGCTTGATCACCTCGGCGCCAAAATCGCCAAGCAGCTGGCCGCAGAACGGACCAGCCATCAATGTGCCCAACTCGATCGCCCTCAGGCCCTCCAGGGGGCCGGATTGCTCTGCCATGACATATGCCCTCATTGGTACGTAGCTGGGGCGCGTGTATACACTGGGCTAATTTGATTGTATACATTGTGGGTGAAATTTGGCATAAGCCCATCGCAGCGCTGCTGAGAAATGAGTACCGATGGCCGACCGCGTCGAACTTGTGGAAGTCAGCCCCCGTGACGGGCTGCAGAATGAAAAGGCAATTCTGGACGCGGCGACGAAAATCGAGCTCATTGCCCGTGCCCGCGGGGCGGGCCTGCAGCGCATCGAGGCGACGAGCTTCGTCAATCCCAAAAAAGTCCCGCAAATGGCCGATGCCGACGTCGTATACGCGGGGGCGGCGCGCGCGGACGGCTCTGGCCTGTCGGTGCTGGCCCTTAATTTACGTGGTGTGGAGCGCGCCCTGGCCGCAGGCGCCCGCGAGATAAATTATGTGTTCGTGGCGAGCGATGCGTTCTCGATCCGTAACAATGGGGCGCCAACAGAGGACACGCTCGCGGTCTGGCCGCAGGTGGTTGAACTCGCCCGCCGCCATGGGGCGCAGGTAGGAGCCGTGATTGGCGCATCCTTCGGCTGTCCCTTCGAGGGTGAAGTACCTGAAGCGCGTCTGGCAGGCATTGCCGAGCGCCTTGCTGCGGCCCCTCCCGATGAACTCACGCTGGCCGACACGATCGGCGTTGGAATCCCGCGCGAGGTCAAGGCGCGCTTCAAGCTGGTGGGTGAGGTTATGGGCGAGGGCGTTCGGCTGCGCGCGCATTTTCATAACACCCGCAATACGGGCGTGGCGAACGCGCTGGCGGCTTATGAAATTGGTGTCAAAGTCCTTGATGCCTCTCTCGGTGGAATTGGCGGCTGTCCTTTCGCACCCAATGCCGCCGGAAATGTCGCAACCGAAGATCTCGGGTATCTCTTTGAGCGCATGGGCGTGACGACGGGACTTGATCTCGACGCTGCAATTGACGCTGCGCGCTGGATTACGGCGCAAATCGATCGGCCAGCGACCGGTATGGTCAGCCGGGCGGGTGGGTTTCCCAAACCCAAGACTGATGAACCTACCTTGAAAATCGCGAGAGACATAAAATGACCTATCGCCTCGGTGTCGATGTCGGTGGAACCTTCACCGATCTGTTGCTGCTGGATGATGAAACCGGGACAGCGTGGCGCGACAAGCTGCCATCGACTCCGCATGATCCCTCTGTGGCAGTGGTCGAGGGGACACGGCGGATCTGCCAGGCCTCCGGCGTTGATCCGTCTGAAGTCGCGCTGTTCATGCACGGCACGACTGTGGCAACGAACACGGTGCTGACCTCCTCGGGGGCGCGAGTTGGGCTCGTGACGACCGAAGGCTATCGCCAGGTTCTGCAGATCGCCCGGTCTTTTGTTCCAGGTGGACTTGCCGGCTGGATCGTCTGGAACAAGCCGCCACTGATTGCGCCGCTTGAGTGCACCATTGAGGTTCCCGAACGCATCGCAGTTGACGGCAGCATCGTCACGCCACTTGACGAAGATGCGCTGCGACTGAAGCTCAGGCAGCTGGCCTCGGAAGGGATCGAGGCACTGACGATCTCCTTCATCAACTCCTATATCAATCCCGTTCATGAGCAGCGGGCAGGCGAGATCGCCCGCGAGGTCCTGCCCGACATTCCGGTCTCGCTGTCCGCCGAAGTGCTCCCCGAAATGCAGGAATACGAGCGTGCGCTTACGACATGCGCCAATTCCTACGTGCGTCCCCGGGTCTCCAACTATGTACGCAATCTGAAGCGTGAGCTGACCGGCGCCGGAGTGCGCGGCCACATGCATTTGCTGCGCTCTGATGCGGGGCTGATGAGCTTCGAAAAAGCACAGGATAGTCCGGTCAATCTCCTGATGTCCGGTCCGGCCGGCGGCGTCGCCGGTGCGCTTTGGATCTGCAAGCAGGCCGGCTTCAAGAACCTTCTCACCGTGGATGTCGGCGGGACGTCGACCGATGTCGCGCTCATTCAGAACGGCGAGCCCAAAGTGACCCGCGATACCGAGTGCGGCGACCTGAAAGTGCGCGCTACCTCTCTTGATATCCGGACAGTGGGTGCTGGCGGCGGATCAATCGCCCAGGTCAATCCCCTGACCAAGGCGTTGCGTGTGGGGCCTGATAGCGCGGGCGCGGTCCCAGGTCCGGTATGCTATTCCAAAGGCGGTGACAAGCCGACCGTGACCGATGCCAATGTGGTGCTTGGCTATCTTCCGGAAGAACTTTTGGGCGGCACCATGAAGCTTGACCGCAAGGCGGCAGGAACGGCGATTGCGACGATTGCCGATGCGCTGGGCGTATCGCTCAGTGATGCGGCGCAGGGCATCTATGACATCGCGAACGAGAACATGATGGGGGCGCTGCGCCTGATTTCCGTTCAGCAGGGCTATGACCCCCGCGAGTTCGCGCTTGTGGCCTTCGGTGGTGCAGGGCCGCTTCATGCCAATGCGCTCGGCTGCCTGCTCGGCGCCTGGCCAGTGATCATTCCACCCTCGCCAGGTGTTCTGTGTGCATTTGGTGATGCGACCACGCGGCTTCGTGCCGAACGGGCACGCTCTCTCACCAAGAAATTTTCCGACCTTAGCGACAGCGAAGTTCGTGATCTGCTGGGCGGCCTTGCCGAAGATGTCCGTGTTGAGCTGGAGCGTGAAGGCGTGGCCAGGCCCGATCAGGTTCTGGTGCTTGAGGCCGGGGTCCGCTACAGCGGCCAGGCGTTTGAAGTTGCCCTACCCGTGCGCCTTGAAGACTTCAACGGCAAAGGCCTTGCACAGCTGGGTGCAGCCTTTGACGCCGAGCATGAGCGCGCCTTTACCTTCAAGCTCGATACCGACCGTGAGCTCGTTACCTTGCGTGCAACGGTGATGGGAAAGGCAGCTGCGATCGAGCCTCCAGAACTGTCGCCGCGCGCCAACGGATCTGATCTTTCCGATGCCCTGGTGCGCGATCACAGCATCTGGTCGCATGGCACGCAGTATCCCGCCAAGGTCTATGACCGGCGCAAGCTCTGTGCCAACGACAAGATACCGGGGCCCGCTATCGTTGCTGAAATGGACTCAACAACGGTTATCCTGCCTGATCACACGGCCACCGTTGATCGCTTTGGCAATCTGCTCATCCGACCGAACTGAGGGGAAATCGTTATGCCCGCGAAGATCATTGAAACGAATTCCGCTGCGTTCCAGGATGCGGATGTTGATCCGATCACGCTTGATATCATTGAAAACGCGCTCCGCAATGCGCGCACAGAGATGGATGCCACCCTGTTCCGCACTGCCATGTCGCCTGGCATCCGTGAACAGGGGGATGCCTTTCCGCTGATTGCCGACAAGGACGGCAAGATGCTGGTTGGGCAATTCGGCTCCTTCCTGCACGGCTTCCTGGCGGGTTACCATGACCGCATCGAAGAGGGCGACGTTATCTGGATTTCGGATCCCTATTCGTGCGAGGGCGCGATCAGCCACGTCAATGATTGGCTGATCGTGATGCCGATCTATCGCGCTGGGCGCATCATCAGCTGGGCACTGCACTTCGGCCATCAGACGGACGTAGGCGGCAAGGTTCCAGGATCGCTTCCGACCGATGCAACGAGTGTGTTTCAGGAAGGCATACGCATTCCACCTGTCAAACTCTATCGCAAGGGCGAGTTTCAGGATGATCTGCTGAAGCTAGTTCTGTCCAATACGCGCATGCCCGAATGGTGCCGTGCGGACCTTATCGCGATCGTTGCCTCCTGCCGGATCGCAGCCCGCCGGGTCAATGAGATCTGCGACCGGTTTGGTGACGACCTTTACGTGTCGGCATGCAAGGCGCTGCTCGCACGCAATCGTCGCGCGATGGCGCAGCTGATCAAGACGTCAATTTCGACCGACAAGCTGTCATTCGAGGATTTCATCTGCGACGATGGTCGCGGTTTTGGTCCGTACAAGATCAAGGCCACGATGTGGCGTGAGGGTGAGAAGGTAATTCTCGACTGGGAGGGAACCGATCCTCAGTCGGAAAGCTCGATCAACTTCTACCTCAACGAGAACATGCTGAAGATGTTCTTTGGGGTCTATATGATCATGGTGTTCGACCCGCAGATCCTTTTCAACGATGGCTTCTATGATCTCGTCGAGGTCCGGATTCCCGAAGGAACATTGCTCAAACCGAAGTTCCCGGCGGCATTGTCGTGCCGGACCCATGCGCTGGGGCGGATTTTCGATGTGCTGGGTGCCTTGCTGGGACAGCGCCAGCCGGATTTCCTCAACGCGGCGGGGTTCTCCTCGTCACCACAT
This sequence comes from Alphaproteobacteria bacterium, assembly GCA_028869725.1. Classification (GTDB taxonomy): domain Bacteria; phylum Pseudomonadota; class Alphaproteobacteria; order Micropepsales; family Micropepsaceae; genus Rhizomicrobium. Next base: position 4,928 of record JAGWRJ010000336.1, read on the forward strand.
CTGATGCTCTCGGGCCGCTATGCGGAAACCGACAAATATTATCAGCTGTTCCAGATTGGCTTTGGCGGCATTCCTGGACGTCCCTTCGGCGATGGCGCCGATGGCCATTCACTGTGGCCGAATTTTACCAACGTCCCCAACGAATTCCTGGAAGCCTATTTCCCGTTGCGGATCGTGCGGTACGAATCGATTACGGATAGCGGCGGCGCCGGTAAACATCGCGGCGGCAACGGGATCAGGATCAGCTATTGCTTCCTCGAACATGGCCAGGTTGCCATTCACGATGACCGCTGGTTCGTAAAGCCCTGGGGTGTCAATGGCGGTGAGCCCGGCATGCGCTCCCGCAAGATTCTGGAGCGCACCGACGGATCGACGCACGTTCTTCCCTCCAAATGCGATGACATCGCGGTCGGCCCTGGTGATGTTCTGCATTTCGACACCTGGGGTGGAGGTGGCTGGGGTGATCCTCTGGAGCGCGAGATCTCCGCGGTGGCGCTCGACGTCAAGCGGGGACTGGTCTCGGCGATGGGCGCCCGGCGTTACGGCGTTGTGTGTGCAGCCGATGGCACGGTGGACGAAACTGCGACCACGGCGCTGCGCGATGCCATGCGCAAGGAACGTGGACCGTTGACGGTCTTCAATACCGGCGGCGAGGTCGAAGCGTTACGCCGCAGCTGCGAGGCGGAAACCGGCCTTCCGGCTCCAATCGCCCCACGCTTCCGGCAGGCCAAGGCAGGACGCCTGGCGGCTACAACATAGCCACTGGGAAAAGGTTTGGAATTCTGGTCCAGCCGACCTTATGTCGCGTAAAGCGTGCGCGGTGGGAAAGGGCTTCCCAACGCCGGACGGCTATATCGCCGCGATCGCCGCGGCGCATAGGTTCGCTGTGGCATTGCGCGACACGCGTGCGTTCCATGCCGCAGGTCTTAGGTGATCGATCCGAGTGCCGTGACGCGCTGACCGGCAGTTTGAAAAGCCTCGCGCGGCAAATCTCGATGGCTACTGCCGTTCGGAAGATCACCCTGTCGTTCTCGCGCGATATCGCCTTCAGTGCGCTCATCCTTTCCCGGACCAACATCCGGACCTGAAGGATGGCATTTTGATCGAAAGCCTGGCCGTCCCCGGTCGCACATGGCGGCCTGATCCGGAGCCTCGATGTTCGGCCGGTCCGCGATGCTGAGCGCGTCGAAACAGCCAGGTTCAAGGTTCCCGCCTTGCACCAAATGATCTATAGGTATACCATTCGGTAGTTGAGCTATTGAATTGGGCCGCCGCTTCCCCCGTGGGGTGGTGGCGGGGCGCGTATGGCTGTACCCGGACACACATTGGTTGAAAAGGTGCTGGCGCGAGCAAGCGGCACCAGTGCGCTGAGCCCGGGGGATCTAGTTACTGCCCGCGTGGACCTTGCCTTTGCCCATGATTCCTCAGGTCCAAGGCGCTGGGCGCCGATGCTGAAGGAACTCGGCGTAGGGCTGTGGGATCCGGCCAAGGTTGTGATCGTGTCGGATCACTATGTGCCTGCGGTCGACAGCGAGAGCGCGGCGATCCTTAGTTTGACGCGGAGCTTCGCGCGCGAGCATGGCGTCAGCAATTTCTTCGACATGGAAGGAATCTGCCACGCGATTCTGCCCGAGCGTGGCCTCGTCCGGCCGGGCATGTTCATCGCCGGAGGTGACAGCCATACGCCCATGGCTGGTGCCTTTGGCGCCTACGCGGCCGGCTTTGGCGCGACCGACATGGCAGCCATCGTTGCCACGGGCGAAACCTGGCTGTCGGTTCCCGGCACGATCCGGGTGGAATTTGCTGGCGACTTTATCGAAGGCGTCGTGGCCAAGGATCTCATGCTCTTTCTCTGCCGTGAGCTGGGCATGGACAACGCCTTCATGGCGGTGGAGTTCGCAGGCCCGGCCGTTCGCGCCATGACCATGAGCTCGCGCATGGTTCTGTCCAACATGGCGGCAGAACTGGGGGCGGAGACCGGAATCGTTGAGCCCGACGCACGTACGCTCGAATTCCTCGCCGAGCACGGTGCAGACGTGGGTGATCCCACCGCAGCTCTGGCCTGGGCCTCCGACGCCGATGCGCGCTATGTCGCCCGCCACAGCTTCGATGCGAGCACCTTGACGCCCCAGATTGCAGCGCCGCATTCCCCTGCCAATTCCGCAGCAGTTAGCGAATTCGTCGGCGTGCGCATAGACCAGGCCTATATCGGGGCCTGTGTAGGTGCCAAGCTCGAGGACCTGCATATGGCCGCCGCCATCCTGCGTGGCCGACGTGTCGCGCCCCATGTGCGCCTCCTCGTTGCGCCTGCCACCCGGCGCACCAGTGAAGCGGCAGCGAAGGACGGCACCCTTGCCGTCCTTCTGGAAAGCGGCGCAATCCTGATGCCATCGGGCTGCGGTGCCTGCGCCGGCATGGGCGCAGGCGTTCTTGCCAATGGGGAGGTCTGCATCTCCTCGACCAATCGCAACTTCAAGGGCCGGATGGGTCATGCCGGCGCCTCCGTCTATCTTGGCTCGCCCTATTCGGTCGCGGCGGCTGCCGTGACGGGCTCGATCTGCGATCCACGCGACCTGCTTCACGCAAAGCGGCGTGCAGCATGACAGCGATTGCATCCGGAACGGCTTTCGTCTTTGGCGATAACATCGATACCGATGTGCTGGCGCCCGGGCATTTGATGAAACTGCCGCCAGAGGAGCTCGCGCGGCACTGCCTGGAGGCGGTCGATCCGGCTTTTGCCCGCACGGTCAAGCCTGGCGACTACGTCATCGGCGGACGAAACTTCGGGATGGGGTCCTCGCGCGAGCAGGCCGCGATTTCTCTCAAATGTCTTGGGGTCCGCGCGGTGATCGCGCAGTCGTTTGCGCGGATATTCTATCGCAATGCCATGAATATCGGCCTTTTTGCCCTGGTGGTGCCGGAGGCGGACCAGATCAGGGCGGCAGACCAGCTCATCGTCAAGCCTGAAGCCGGTGAGATTCAGAACCTTACCCAGGGATGCAGCTATCGCTGCACGCCGGTGCCACCGCATCTGATGAAGATGATCGAAGATGGTGGCCTCATTGCCCATCTCAAACAGCGGCTGTCTGTCGCGCACTCAGCAGGAATGTCAGATTGAACACCATATTGAAGACAAGATTACAGCAAGACGGCGCCGTGCTGGCTCCTGGCGTATATGACGCGTTGTCCGCCCTCTTGGTGGAGCAGGCAGGATTTGAAGCGGCGTATATTTCGGGGGCGTCTGTGGCCTATACCCAGCTCGGTCGCCCGGATATCGGCCTCGTCAGTTTTGACCATGTGGCCGATTGCGTCCGTCGCATACGTGAGCGGGTTCAACTGCCTCTCATTGTGGATGCTGATACCGGCTTCGGTAACGCCCTCAATGTCCAAAGGACGGTACGGGGCCTTGAGCGGGCCGGAGCAAGCGCGATCCAGCTTGAGGATCAGTCGTTTCCCAAGCGCTGCGGTCATCTGGCGGGAAAATCGCTGATCGGAACCGAACAGATGGCGGGCAAGGTGCGCGCTGCGGTCGATGCCCGCGTGAGCGAGCAGACGCTGATCATCGCCCGTACCGATGCCATTGCCGTGGACGGCTTCGAGGCCGCCCTTGAGCGGGGGCACGTCTATCTTGAAGCCGGAGCCGATATTCTCTTCATTGAGGCCCCGCGCAGCGCCGAAGAACTGTCCGCTGTGGTCGCTACCTTTGGCAGACGGGTACCGCTTCTTGCCAACATGGTTGAGGGCGGTCGCACACCTATTCACAGCTGTGCCGAACTCTCGGCGCTCGGCTACAGGCTGGTGATTTCACCAGGTGCCCTCGTCAGAGCCTTCGTTCATATGGCCGAGGGCTTCTTCCGGATATTGAAAGCGGATGGCTCGACCCGGAGTTGGGCACAGAACATGCTTGACTTCGATGCCCTGAACAAGCGCCTGGGCCTTCCGGAATTGCGGGATCTTGGCGAGCGCTATGATCCTGCCCTGCGCACAGAGGCGAAGTAACATCATGCAACAGGAGCCAAATCTCTACGACTACTGGCCATACCAGGATCGACCGAAGATTGTCTGGCCGGGCGGAAAGAAGCTCGCATTCTGGATTGCGCCCAATATCGAATCCTATGAGTACGCGCCGCCGGTAAATCCGGCGCGTCCTGGATGGCCGAAGCCTGCACCGGATGTCGTTGGGTATTCGCAGCGGGACTGGGGCAACCGCGTCGGTCACTGGCGGCTGATGGATCTTCTGGACCGATACAACATTCGTGGCTCAATTTCGCTGTCGACGGCGTTGATCGATCATCATCCTGAAATCATTGAAGCCTGCGTCGCCAGAAAATGGGAGTTCTTCTCCCATGGGATTTACAATACCCGCTACTCCTACGGCATGGATGAGGCCCAGGAGCGGGCCATGATCGAAGACGCGATTTCAAACGTCGAGAAGGCAACCGGGCAGCGCATCCGCGGCTATCTTGCACCGGCGCTGACCCACACCGAGCGTACGCTCGATCTCATCGCGGAATATGACTTCTGGTACAGTTGCGACCTGTTTCAGGATGATCAGCCCCAGCCGCTCAAGACGCGGACTGGAAAATTGGTATCGATGCCTTACTCGCTTGAGGTCAATGACGTCATTACCTACGGCGCGCTCGCCATGAGCCCTGAACGCTATACGGACATTCTCAAGCGTCATTTCGATCAGCTCCTCAGTGAGGGTGAAGAGTCCGGCACGGTCATGTGCATTCCGCTGCATGCCTATCTCGTCACCCAGCCGCATCGCCTCAGACCCTTCGAGGAGGTCCTTAAGCATGTCGCGGCCCACACAAGCGATGTGTGGGTGACGACGGCGCGGGAAATCGCCGAATTCTATCGCGAGACGATGTGGGACCAGGCAACGGCCGATATAGAAAAACGCGGCCTCAACACCGGTGGAACGGGTTTTGCTCCCGTTACGAAGAGCAGGTCATGACACTTCCAGAAGACTATTTGGTCTATC
>JAGWRJ010000337.1 GCA_028869725.1 Alphaproteobacteria bacterium
CGGCCCTTTTCTGCCTGCAGGTCGCCAATTGCGACCTTGGCCCCCTCGGCGACGAATTTTTTCGCTGTCGCCGCGCCTATGCCGCTCGCGCCGCCGGAAATCAGCGCTACTTTGCCGTGAAGCCGCATGTCGTCTTTCGCGCTGGACCGGCGCGCCTCCCTGTGTGCCGCTCTCTGTGGAGCAGGTTGTGGCTTTTCTGCCCACCCAGAATAAACAGATAATCCTGCTTATAACAATCATGCTTGACTTTTTTTGTCGGCATGGAATGTTTCCATCGAACGGGCACGGCCGCAGCATAAGAGCACAAGCTCCCGCGGCCTTTGAATGCACCGTGGGGAGGGCCTTATGCAGTTCATCAAACGCAGGAGCGCTGCGTCCGCCGCGCTCGCAGGAGCGAGTGTTGCGGCACTCGCGCTTTTTTCGACCACCGTAGCCGCTCAGGCGCAGACCTCGACCAAGGCTGCAGCCAAGGCTGCGGCCAGTGATACGATCGAAACCGTCACGGTCACGGCGACACGGCGCGCCGAAGACCAGGAAAAGGTCGCAGTTGCGCTGACCGCCGTGACCAAGGACCAGCTTAACCAGCTGGCGCCGCATACCCTGCAGGACCTCACCGGGATCGCGCCCAACGTCTTTATCGGCATGGGCACCGCCGGTCCCGCCCAGAGTGCGATCTTTATCCGCGGTCAAGGATATGCCGACGTGGAAAAGACCCAAAGTCCTCCAGTCGGCGTCATGCAGGACGGTGTATTCTTCGGTAACAACACCGGGCAGCTCCTCGACATGTTCGATGTCTGTTCGGTGGAAATCGACCGTGGACCGCAAGGAATTTTCTACGGCAAGAACACCACCGCCGGCCTCATCAATATCAAGAGATGCGCGCCGACCCGTGAGTGGGGAGCGCAGCTCTCGGCCGGCTACGGCTCATACAACGACGAGTATGTACGCGGCATCTTCAATGCGCCCCTGGGGGACCGTGGCGGGGTCAAGTTCACCGCGCAGTGGCACGGTAATGACGGTTACTACAAGAATGACTATACCGGCAAAAATGCCGGGGGCTCGCGCTATATCGCCCTGCATGGCGTGATCGATTACGATCTTACCAGCTGGCTGAATGTCAACTTCAGCTACGATCACATGCATATGAATGGGGGTGGCGAACCCGTTCAGTTTGGTGATGTGCTGACGGCCAATATTCTGAGCGGTGGTAATCCAAAGCTCGTTTGGCCGAACTATAATCCCGTGACGGGAAGCCCGGACGGACTGGCACCATGGCATATAGAGAATCGCCCCGGCGGTGACACTGACCGCTACGACAATGACATCTACAGCCTCACATTCCGCGCAGGGCTGGGCAAGATCGGCAAGCTCGTGTCGCAGACGGCCTATATGGACGAAGCAGACGACGTGCTACAGGCTTTCGACGGCACCTGCTATGTCGGCATTGCAACACCCGGCCCCGGCTGCACGAGTGTCGGCAATCCACTCTTGGCCTCGGTGGGGAGCTACCTCGAAACCGGGCGTTACCAGACCTACAAGCAGTTCACGCAGGAAACCCGCCTGCAGGGCAGCTGGAACCAGTTCGATTATATCGTCGGTGTTTATTTCTATCGTCACATTATCGATCTGCATCAGAACTCCGATGCGCTGATCAATCAGTACTCGTCAGAAGGCGACTACTCATGGTCGTATTTTGGCAACCTTGACTGGAATGTAACCGACACCATCCAGCTTTCCGCGGGTTTGCGTGAAATCGACGAAACGGCAGCGTTCTCAACGTCTTATTACGCTGGTCCGTTCCCGCTCATCACGCCCATTCATCAGCGCAAGAGCTGGAGCAAGCTCATCACCCGCTTCAACGCACAATGGCAGGTGACACCTCGCACCATGATCTACGCGAACCGGGCGGAAGGTTTTCGTTCCGGCGGGTTCTCCATGCGCGGAACGCTTTCCGAGCAGTCCGGAACGCAGACGAATTGCGGTATTCCCACCGGATGTCCGGGCAACAACTTCCTGACATTCGCGCCGGAAAGCAACGTGACGTATGAAGTTGGCGCCAAAAACCGCTTCTTCGCAAATTCGCTCGTCTTCAACATCGATGGTTTCATTAACGATATCACCGATATGCAGCAGGCTCAGGTGGTGGAGACGCCCGGTTATGGTCCTGGAACCAACACCTACATTGTCAGCTATCCAAAGGTGCAGATCAAAGGCATCGAAATGTCGTTCGATGCCGATGTGGGCAGCTGGATTGAGGAATTGGCCGGGCTGCAGCTGAGCGGCAGCGTCGGTCTGCAGGGCGCCAACGTCGAAAACGGCATTGTCAATGGCCAGGAAGTGGCACTGGGTGCTGGTGCGACTGCAGGTGCGCCCGGATCCATTGCCAACTTCACCGGATCGACGCTGCAGCGCGTACCGTCGACCAGCTATGGCGTAACCGCGACGTACACGCACCCCATCGGTGACGACAAGGTGCTGACGTTGAGCACGGACTATTCCTGGATGTCCAAGTTCTCGCTTGGCAACTTTGGTACGGCGCAGGACTATCAGCCCGGCTACGGTCTGCTGAACGCGTCTGCGACCGTAAACTGGGGCAATTACTACATCCGCTTCAGCGGCAAGAACCTGACCAATGAAGCCTACCGCGACCAGTCTCTGCCCACAGTGTTCTTCCAGGGCTGGGGTCCGCCGCAAACCTTCGGTGTCGAAATCGGCGCCAAGTTTTAAACCGCGTGACCGCGGCTGAACGGGCCGGGGCTGCAGACCTTGCAGCCCCGTCCTTTCGTGTCCTGGTCATAACATCGTCAACAGGAGAAGTGGATTTTGTCATCGTCGCGTGCGGACGAGTTGTCAGGAAAGGTTGCGATCGTCACTGGAGGAAGCCGTGGCATCGGCCACGCCATCGCCGGCGCCTTTTGCACTGCCGGCGCCCGCGTCCTCATAACGGGCCGCAATCCTGACGCCGGTGAAGAGGCAGCTGCGGCCCTGGGTACTGCGGCTCGCTTTATTGCCGCAGACCAGGGTGACGATGAGGACTGGCAACGCACCATAGCAACTGCGTTGTCAGAGTTTGGCCGCGTCGATATTTTTGTCTCCAATGCCGGGATTTCAGAGCCTGCGCCGACCCCACAGATGAGCCTGGAGAAGTTTCGCGAGACTAACCGCATCAGCCTCAAGGGTGCTTTCTTGGGCCTCCAGCACTGTGTGCGTGCCATGCGACTTCATGGCGAGGGAGGCAGCGTCATTTTGATATCGTCCATCGTGGGCAAGGTGGGTGTGCCAGGACTTATTCATTACTCCGCTGCCAAGGGCGGACTACGCCTGATGGCCAAGGCGGCGGCGCTCGAGCTTGGACCTGAAAAGATCCGTGTTAACTCCATTCATCCGGGCATGATCCGTACCGACATGACCAGGGGGTTTGATGAGGCGCAGATGGCCGCGCTCATTCCTTTGGGACGCTTCGGCGAACCGAACGAGGTGGCCGATGTGGCGTTGTTTCTGGCCTCGCTCCGCGGGCAGTTCGTGACCGGTGCCGAACTCATCGTTGACGGTGGATGGGTAAGCCAATGAGCACGCACCTGAAGGGTAGGACCGTTATCGTCACCGGCGCTACCAAAGGCATCGGGCGGGCCACCTGTGCGGCACTTGGGCGTGAAGGCGCAAATGTGGTGGCGACGGGACGTGATGTGAGAGGTGGCGAAGAGGCCGTGCGTCTGGTCCGTGAGGCAGGAGGCGAGGGGATCTTCGTGCCACATGATATATGTGACGAAAAGCAGTGGGAGAATGTTTTTACGCGGACCATGACCCGGTTCGGTCCACTGCACGGTCTTGTCAACAATGCAGGCAGCTTTTTCGTCAAGCCGATCGCGGACACCAGCGAGGCCGAATACGACGCAATCTATGCTGTGAATGTCGAGGGTACATTCCTTGGCATTAAGCACGCTTTTCGTGACTTCGCCCGCAATGCCGTAGCCGGCAGCATCGTCAATGTCTCATCACTCATGGGGCAGGTGGGTTACCCAAATGCAGTGGCATATTGCGCAAGTAAGGGTGCAGTGACAGCCATGACCAAGACTGCAGCAATGGAAGGCGCTGCCATGTCGCCCAAGGTGCGGGTCAATTC
>JAGWRJ010000338.1 GCA_028869725.1 Alphaproteobacteria bacterium
ACCTCCCACAGCTGCTACGACGCAGCCAGATTTGTCTGCATGAAGCAAGACACGTCCACGCGACCGGGACCGGGCACTGACTGCGGTCGCCGCCCGCCCCAGCTGAGGCCATGACGACGCCCCACTATCCGGTCGTTCGCCTGGGTCTGCAAGCATGGAGCATTCACCTTCGGGATCTGACGGCCCTCGCGCGCAGGACTTTGCCCCCGGACCAGGCAGAGCAGGCTTTTCATCTGGGGGGCGCGCCGCCGTCCTCAGGGCCATGCGTCTGGAACATTTTTCATGCTGCGTCGCGCTCCTGCCGTGGTGTTGACAGCAAATATCTGGCAGAGATCAGCTGCACGGGGCGCATGATCTGCGTACGGGGTAGCGTATCGTTCTTACGATGCGTGGCGGCGTTGCGACAGCACTGAGGACCGGATCCTCGTGTATGCGGGCGCGGCGGCGCGTACACACGGAAAAAGGGTGGTTTGGTCACGATGCATGCACTTCTTCATCATGGCACGGCGGCAGCTGCCGCGCATTGCAACGGAATCGACACAGGTTTCATGTCGCTCTCTGCGTGGAAGATTGCGTTCCTCGGTGTGGTGCAGGGCATTACGGAATTATTGCCGATTTCATCAACCGCGCATCTGCGTGCCGTACCGGCCTTTTTGGGGTGGCCTGATCCCGGCTCTGCCTTTTCGGCCGCGATGCAGCTGGCCGCTTTGGCCGCCGTTGTCTCGTACTTCTGGAGCGATGTTGAAGGCACGACCGTAGGCGCCTGGCGGGCGCTAAGGAGCCGGCGCTGGCACGAGCCGGAATTCAGACTCACCTTGATCGTTATTGTTGCCACCATCCCCATCGTCATTGCCGGCGCCTCTCTCTCCAAGGTTCTCAATTCCTGCCACTCGCCTCTGCGCACGCCGATGGTCATCGGCATATCGAGCCTTGTGATGGCGCTGCTTCTGGCGCTCACCGAGCGCATGGCATCTCACCGGCGATCAGGCGACCACATAACTTTCCGGGACGGGATCCTGATCGGCCTTGCCCAGGTAGGCGCACTCATTCCTGGCGTGTCGCGGTCGGGAGCAACATTGACCGCCGCACTCGGGCTGGAGTTTGAGCGAGCGCAGGCCGCGCGGGTTTCATTCTTACTGGGTGTGCCGGCGATTGCTGCCGCCGGCCTGCATGAGATCTATGAGCTTGCCAAGTATCACCTGCCTGTCCAGGGCTGGTATCTGCTTGCGATCGGTCTTGTGGTCTCCAGTCTTGCGTCTTTTGTAGCGATCTGGGGACTGATGCGTTTCCTGGAACGCTTCTCGACCTGGCCCTTTGTCTACTATCGCATGGCGCTCGGTGTGCTGCTGATCACCGGCTCCATCTACGGCTGGTTTTAGTACCAGCGCTCACGAACGCGGCCTCGGCCAAAGGGGCTCTGTCAGGATTAATTGGCAACGCGTGCGCCGGCACGGCCATGAAATCCCTGCAGCAGATACACGTTGTAGTGACCCACCACATGGCCTGCACGCAGACGGACAAGATGCTGCAGGCGGCGCACTGAGACAAACTCCCGTGCCAGCGCCTTGCTGATATCGCGGCGCGGCTCAGTCACGTAGATCATGGGCTGCCGCAGGAGAGATAGCGATGCCTGGGGAGCAGACAGCCAACGTTCAGTCTGGTTCAGCTGGATCACCGGTGCATGGCTGGGATTATAAAACGAGAGCCAGCCGGTGAGGGCGTAGTTTGTCGCTGCGAAAGCATTTGCGCCTTCATGGGCACGCAGCGCGGCCAGATCTTCAGCGACAGTGGGAAAACCGCTCGCCAGCAGATGCGCAGTAGGGTCCCGAACTGGAAGGAATGCAAACAAAGCCTGGGCGTAGCTGACCGCTAGTATGACCGCGGCG
>JAGWRJ010000339.1 GCA_028869725.1 Alphaproteobacteria bacterium
AGTACATCCAGGCAGATAACATTGCCTGACCCTTCCCATATCGAGTTGAGCGGTGACTGTCGGAATAACCGTGGCATCACGCTTTCCTCGACATAGCCTGCGCCGCCATGGACCTCCATGGCCTCGTACACGAAATTCACTACGCGCTTGTTGAGCCAGTATTTGCCAATGGGGGTTGCAATCCTCATGAACTGGGCGTCCATCGGACTGACGGTGGCAGCGTCAAAGCTTTGTGCCAGACGAAAGACGAGGGCGGTTGCCGCTTCTGACTCGATCGCCATGTCTGCCAGAACGGCGCGCATCAAGGGTTGATCAATCAGCGTCTTCTGAAATGTTCTGCGATGGCGGGCGTGCCACAGTGCATTGGCCAGCGCCTGGCGCATATAGGCTGCCGGGGCGATGGCGCAGTCCAGACGCGTGTGCTGTACCATTTCGATGATTGTGCGCACACCTCTGCCTTCATCGCCCACACGCTGGGCAAATGCATCGTGGTATTCGATTTCAGAGGATGCGTTGGCCTTGTCGCCAAGCTTGTCTTTGAGGCGCATGATGTGGATGGCGTTACGCGTACCGTCGGGACGCCAGCGCGGCACCAGGAAGCAGGTAAGACCGCCATCGGCATAAGCAAGTGTCAAGAACGCATCGCTCATGGGCGCAGAGCAGAACCATTTATGCCCGGCCAGAACGTAACTGTCGTCGGCATTGCGGCGCGCGCGCGTGGTGTTGGCACGCACGTCTGATCCGCCCTGCTTCTCGGTCATGGCCATACCGATCGTGACCGCAGTCTTGTGTGCGGCAGGGCAGGAATTGGGATCGTAACCTGCAGAAGTAATTTTGGGCAACCATTGTGCGGCGACCCCCGGCTCTCGCGTCAGTGCGGCCGGCGCGGCATAAGTCATCGTCATCGGGCAGCATACGCCAGGTTCGCCCTGTGCCATGAGAAACTCGAGGGCAGCGTGCAGTACATGACCATGTGCCTCGCCCCGCCAGGGCGCAGCTGCAACCCCGGCTTCAAGGCCGAGGGCCATCAGTGCATGGTAGGCAGGATGAAACTCAACTTCATCGAGCCGCTGACCGTAACGATCAAAATTTTGCAGCTGAGGTACGTTACGATTGGCCTGGAATGCCCAGGCAATGGTCTGCGCCGACCCGACACGGCGGCCGAAATCGCCCAGCCGGGACAGATGCTGTTCTGCCCCTGCTCTGAGGACCGCTTCGCGCAACACCAGGTCGCTATTGAATAGGTCGATGTCCTCAAACGGAGGAGGTTGGTTGGTGACTTCGTGGGTTTCAAGCTGGCTCTGTGGTCGCAAGGCTGACATGGACGGTTCTCCGGTGGAGATCAGTATAGACCGGCAAAAGCACTTTTCCGATAAGTGTTTTCTGTTAGGCTGGGCCAAGAGGAAATGCCCCAGAGGCGCAGATGATTTTGGAAGACGCGCCCGCGGCGCTCAGGCCAACGGCAGCGCGCCGCAGCTATACGCTTGTCATTCTGACGCTTGTCTACGTGGTCAATTACCTGGACCGGCAGATACTGGGCATATTGCTCCCCTTCATACAGCGCGATTTTCATCTCGACGATGCACAGGCCGGATTGCTCTCCGGCACCGTGTTCGCGGTGGTCTACGCAACTCTGGGAATTCCTTTGGCGACCCTCGCTGACCGCCTAAGTCGTCGCAATATCATTGCGGCGTCTCTTGCGACGTTCGGATTGATGACCGTCATGAGCGGCTATGCGATACGCTTCTGGCAGCTTCTGGTCACGCGGTTTGGCACCGGCGTCGGGGAGGCTGGTACCGGACCGGCGATCAGTTCCATGATTGCGGATCTCTATCCGCCCGAGAAGCGGGCCTCAGCACTGGCGTTTTACTCTGCGGGTCTCAATGTCGGACTTCTTGTCGGCTTCTTCGTTGGCGGATGGATTCTGCAGCATTATGGCTGGCGTGCCGCGTTCGTGGCATCCGGCATCCCGGGGTTGTTACTGGTTGCATTGCTGATGCTTAGCGTCGACGAGCCGATCCGCGGCGCCGTGGACGCGATAAAGGACCGGGAACCTGCGCCCTCACTTTGGGCAACGACGCGCTATCTCGCGCGGATTCCCTCGTTTCGCTGGATTTCGATCGGCTGCTCCATGAGCGCATTCGGCGGTTATGCCGGGCTCTATTTCATACCAAAGTTTCTCTTTGTGTCGCACCATATGCAACCGGAGGCGATCGGTGTTGCATTGGCGTTGCTGACTGGAACCGCTGGGGCGCTCGGCACCTATCTGTCCGGGGTGTTCGCGGATAAATTGGGCGCGCGCGACGTACGCTGGAACATGTTCGTGCCGATCGTCGCGGCGTTCTTTGCCTTGCCGTTCACGCCGGTATTTTATCTTGCGCAGAGTACATGGGTGGCGTTGGCTGCCGCGATTGGCCCGTCCCTGATGGGGGCCGCCTACCTGGGCCCTTCCTATGCCATGACCCAGGCGTTGGTACCCCTTCGGATGCGTGCGCAGGCGGTTGCCATTCTGCTTTTCATCCTCAACATGATTGCGCTGGGATTGGGCCCCTTGACCGTAGGTTTGGTCAGCGATGCGCTTCGGCCCTTGGTTGGATCCGACTCTTTACGCTATGCACTCATGACTGGCATGTTGACGAGCATGACAGGAGCCTTCTGCTATTGGCGCGCATCAAGAACATTGACGGCCGACATCGCTGGGGTCGTTGCAGGCGTAGCCGCGTCCCGTCAGGCTTGAGCGCCGGGCCAGAACGTATGCGTCTCGTCGCTCGACGGCAGATGCCTGCGGGTCCCCGATGCTTAGACCCGGTGATGGCTGGTGTTTGCTGCAACTGGTCTCAAGGGTGCCAGAGTGTCATCAGATAGGGCACGAGTATGGCGGTGAGCACGCCGTTGAGTGCAAGAGCAAGCCCTGCGGTGGACAGGGGCTGTGGTGTCAGCGGCAGGCCTCGTACAGGGCGATTGCCGCCGCATTGGACACGTTAAGGCTCTCCATTTTGTCACTGATTGGAATGAATGCGATCCGGTCACAACGCTCGCGTACCAGACGGCGTATTCCTGATCCTTCCGAACCAAGTACCAGTGCGACGTCTCCATCGCTCACGCAGTCCCTAAGGGGGGCATCGCCGTCGCCTGCCAGTGCGACGCGGAAAAAACCACGCTCTGCAAGGTCATCCAATGCGCGCGCGATGTTGACCACCTCTACGTAAGGTACGATGTCAAGGGCGCCAGACGCCGCCTTCGCCAGCGCCCCGGATTCGGGCGCAGCATGGCGATCCTGTACGATAACAGCGGCCGCAGCGAATGCAGCAGCCGAACGCAAGATCGCACCGGTGTTATGAGGATCGGCAATCTGGTCGAGGACCAGCACTACCCGTCGCCTCGAGGTCGTGGTCAGGGCGTCATCGAGAGAAAGACGCGGCAGTGGCTCGCAGCACAGGGCAGCGCCTTGATGCACCGAGCCTGGTGGGAGAAGCCGGGCAATGGCCTCAGACGGTGCAATCTCATGGCGCACGCGCATGAGCAGGGCAGATCCCAGCTCATTTGCGGCACGTTCGCTCAGTACAGCACGCAGCACCGTGCGCCGTGGATTGGCGAGTGCGGCGCGGACTGCATGCACGCCATAAAGCCAAAGTCCGGTTCGCGCCCGGGCGGGGTCGGATGGGCGCGCCAGCGCCTTTCGGTTCCGTGTCATCGAAATTTTCCAGCCAAAGCGCATTCGTAGGAGATCGTCGGTTGACAGGAAAGACCAATTGGCCGATATCCGCCCGCCACGGCCGGGCGCTTCGGCTGCGCGACGTGGAGGGGTGCCCGAGTGGCTAAAGGGGACGGACTGTAAATCCGTTGGCTACGCCTACGTTGGTTCGAATCCAACCCCCTCCACCATCCCGTCTGGCTATGCGCCAGATGCAACGGGATGCGTCGTGCCGGCGTATCGGACCGTGACACCGCGGGCGCTCGTCCGCACGCGGCGGGTGTAGCTCAATGGTAGAGCAACAGCCTTCCAAGCTGATGACGAGGGTTCGATTCCCTTCACCCGCTCCATCCGCTCAAAAATCTGAGGAC
>JAGWRJ010000340.1 GCA_028869725.1 Alphaproteobacteria bacterium
AGCGTCCTTCGACTTTGTTTTTATCGACGCCGACAAGGCCAACAATCGTCATTATCTCGACTGGGCCCTCAAACTGACGCGCCGCGGCGGAGTGATCGTGTGCGACAATGTCGTGCGCGCAGGAAAGGTTCTGGATGCGCAAACCACCGATCCGGCAATCATAGGAACGCGCGACGTCTACGACGCGCTGTCCGGTGCCCCGAATCTGACTTCAACCGTCATCCAGACCGTCGGCAGCAAGGGCTGGGACGGGTTTGCCATTGCGCTGGTCGAATAGGCCGTTTGAAGCGACGCGCGCACTGCGGCTTACGGCTTATCTGCGCATGCGCCTCACCCGAAAAGTGCGCGCAAATGTGCATTGAGAAAGCGGCCCTTGGGATCAAGCTGCGCCCGCATGCGCACGAAACGGTCATAATGCGGATATATCTGTTCCAGTTCCGCCGCCGTCCTAGTATGGCGCTTTCCCCAATGCGGTCGGCCGCCAAATTGGCGGAAGATCGCCTCGCAGGCTGAAAACAGCGCCTCGGTGTTGACCGAGCGATACTGATGAACGGCAACGGTCGCGCTGTCACGTCCATAAAATGGGCTGAGCGGGATATCGTCTCCCTTGACCGTGCGATACTCAATAGGAAAGCCTGTATTGATCCGCTTGGCGCGGATCGTGCGCACGACCTCCTTGAGACAGGCTGGCCCGTCCTCGATCGCAATGGCATATTCCATCTCATTGAACCGCACCGTGCGCGGGCTGGGAAATATTTCGTAGCTCCAGCGTACCTTGTCCGGACCGGGCATAAGCCGCGAGAACAGGCGATGGGTCCATTCGAGCAGAAACGGTGCAAAGGGCAGCACTTCGTTGATTGCCGCAAACGTGTTCATGTAGAGTAATCCGCTGGCTTCGCCGCGGGCATACATTTCTTCCGCACTGCGTGGCGCCGGAGCGTCATCCTCAGTGAGATTGAGCGATTTGCACACTGCCTTGTTGGCATACGGAAACCAGAAAAATTCGAAGTGTCGATTTTCTGCAATAAGACTGTCGAGGCGCTCGAATAGCTCCTCGATGGGCAACGCAAAATTGCGTTCGACAAGCCTGTAAGCCGGCAGAGCCTTGATAGTGATCTGGCTCATGACGCCAAAGGTGCCGATTGACACCCGCCCCAACTCGAATACCTCCGGATTTTCGTCTGCCGAACAGTTCAACACCTCGCCATCGGCAGTGATAAGACGAAACCCGCTCACCTGGGCGGAGAGACTGCCGAGGGTACGCCCTGTGCCATGCGTTCCTGTCGCGACCACCCCGGCAAGCGTTTGGCGGTCAATGTCACCCATATTCGCAAGAGCAAGCCCCTTCGCATGAAGAGCCGGCCCCACAGCCCACAGGGGTGTCGCAGCACTAAAGGTTGCGGTCTGTGCCGCGGTATCGGCGGCAAGAAGGCCGCGGAACGCTGCGAGGTCGAGCATGGTGTCGTCGCTTGCACAGACGGGTGTGAACGAATGGCCTGTCCCTGGCGCCCGTACGCAGCCGGTGGCCGTGCGGATTGCCGCAGCCAGCTCGACCTCTTCCCGAGGCGCAATAACGTGGCGTGGGGTGCAGCGCACTCCACCCGACCAGTTGTTCCAGCGTCCGCCTACAAGCTCCATACGCTCCCCCCGCTCTTGTCAGCACCTACTACGCCCGCCACAGGCGCCCGCGTCAATTGCGCTCCGCTTGATTTGTCTCAACCCGTATCGGACTGATACCACGTTCATCTACTGTTCAGATTGACCAGAGGAAGCTCCACAGGCGGAGTTGCGAGCTGCTCAGACGAGCAAGCCCGCATGTGGCTCCAAACAAGAGGTGTGCAATGCGCAAAATGATGCTGGGTGCAGTAGGCCTGGCAGCCCTGATCGGGCTACAAGGCTGCGTGACACAGCCGCTCAGCCCAACGGTTCCGGTGATGCCGGGCAAAGGCAAATCCTTCTCACAATTCCAGGAAGACGACGTTTATTGCCAGCATTACGCATCAGATCGCGTCGCGGGCAAAGTCGCGCGGGCCAATGACCAGACGGCGACAAATGCGCTGGTGGGTGCCGCGATCGGAGCTGCCCTTGGCGCAGCCGTCGGCGATACCCGCGGTGCCGTGGTCGGTGGGGCGGCCGGGGCGGGAATCGGCGCCACCACCGCCCATCCGGGCGAGCGCCAATACGCCGCCCAGCGTGAATACAACATCGCCTATGTGCAGTGCATGCAGGCCCATGGCAATCACGTGGCAGCCCCGCCACCCAATGCCTATGGTTATCCTCCTCCACCACCGCCGGGATACCAGCCGCCCCCACCACCGCCACCCGGTTATCCGCCACCGCCACCGCCCGGCTACCCCCCTCCGCCGCCTCCAGGATACTGAGGCACGATCAATCCGGCGCCTGACCTGGCGCCGGATTGACGTCTCCCCCTGCAGATCAAATACTTTCGCCCTGGCGGTCCTTCGGGATAGCCGAAAAGGGGGCGATATGACGTTCATGGGAGCATTGAACCGACGCCAGATGATGGCAGCTGGTGGTAGTGCGGTCGCCCTGGCGGCGCTGCCGCGGATCGCGCACAGCGATGAAGGCCCAGTCCTGACCACGACCTACGGCAAGCTGCGCGGCACGACCGATAACGGGATCGCGGTGTTCAAAGGCGTGCGCTATGCCAGGCCACCACTCGGCCGGCTGCGCTTCAAGCCACCGCGCAGGCCCAAGGCCTGGGACGGCGTCGTCGATGCCACCGCCTTCGGCGCTCCGGCCGTGCAGATGCCCGATGGCCCCGCGCGCAACCCACCCAGGACCGAACTTGCCAAAGCACTCGAAAGCATATTCCCCATCGCCGAGGATTTCCGCGACGGTCGCGAGGACTGCCTGTTCCTTAATGTATGGACGCCAGGCATTGCCGACGGCAAGAAGCGGCCGATCATGGTGTGGTTCCATGGAGGTGGTTTCGCCTACGGCTCCGGCGCCTGGCCCATGTATGATGGTGCCAATCTGGCGCGCAAAGGTGACGTCGTGGTGGTCACGCTGAACCACCGCCTCAACGCATTCGGTTATCTTGAACTTTCAAAGATCTTCGGCACCGAGTACTCCGCCTCCGGCAACGCTGGCATGCTTGATCTCGTCGCCGCGCTCGAATGGGTACATGACAATGCGGCGGCGATCGGTGGCGACGCTGGCAACGTCACCATCTTCGGCGAGTCTGGCGGCGGGGCCAAGGTCTCTTACCTTATGGCGATGCCTGCGGCCAAAGGTCTGTTTCACAAGGCCATTGTCGAAAGCGGGCCAGGCCTTGATGCAGTGCCTCTCGGGACTGCAACTGACGACGCCAAGGCACTGCTCGCCGAACTGAAAGTAAGCGAACCTGCGCAGTTGCAGGCATTGCCGGCGCTGGCGATCATTAAAGCCGCCTATGCCGTCGTCGCCAGGGAGCCGCGGCCTTTCGGTATGCGCTTCCTGGCACCTGTGGTGGATGGCAGCGTCTTGCCCGCTCAGCCTTTCGATCCCGCCGCGCCTGCCCTGTCGGCATCAGTGCCGCTCATCATCGGCACCAACAAGGACGAGATGACACTATTTTTGGCCGGTCAGCCCTGGTTCGGCAAACTCACAGAAGCCCAATTCGAGGCCCGCGCAGGCCAGCAGTTAGGTGCCAAAGCACCGGCCGTGATCGCCGCGCTCAAAGCTTCATTTCCCCACTACTCCCCCAGCTATCTTGCCGCCGAATTGGCAACGATCACATTCATGTGGGGCAACTCGATCAAGCTGGCAGAACGCAAGGCGGCGCAGAGGGCGCCGGTCTACATGTACCAGCTCACCTTTGAGACTCCCGTGGGACACGGCATACTCAAGACACCACACACGCTGGAAATGCCCTTTGTCTTCGACAATGTTGAGCGCAGCCGTGCGCTCGTGGGGCCGGGGCCAGCCCCTCAGCGCCTTGCGGATCAGATGAGCGCCGCCTGGCTCGCGTTTGCCCACAGCGGCAATCCCAATGTCGCCGACATTCC
>JAGWRJ010000341.1 GCA_028869725.1 Alphaproteobacteria bacterium
GAGAAGACGCCAGCCACTATCGCCTGCGCCCCGATGGCTCCCTGCGCGACATCTCGCCCACACTGCTCAATCTCCTCCACCTCGGCCTGCCCAAGGAGATGACCGGCGGCGACCTCCGCGTCCCGCTCGCCAAGCAGTAGTTCTCCTCGGAACCAAAAAGAAAGGCGCGAAGCTCTCTGCTTCGCGCCTTTCTCGCTTGCGCACTCCTGCCCCGGTACAAGGTCGCTATGCCGGCTCCTCCGCCGGCTGCCGCACACGCGCCCTATTCCAAATTTCAGTCGTAAAGGGCCGCTCAAACACCAGATAGAATCCGTACGAAAAGAGCACGATGAGAGCCGTCCCCAATGTCGCCATGACAGCGAACGTCACTGCTTTACTAAGCCCGAGCGGCCGCACCAGGTCCTGCCAGATGAGTTGCTGCACAGGGAAATGAATCAGGTACAGGCTATAGGAAAACGAGCCAATCCACGCAACGGGCCTCCATGCGCAGAACCTTGCCAGTGGATTTCCGGGCCACTGCGCGCACACTATTAGCGCACACATACCGCAGATCGCCACCAGCAGATGCGCCCAAAGCATCTGCAATAAAAAGGGCTTCAAACTAAACGCAAGATACACGATTCCGGCACTCGCACCGATCCATACATAGAGCTGTGTTCGCTTCCCGTAGATGACCTCTGCCGCAAACATGCCAAGTGCAAAGTAGAACAGGTAAATCGGAACAAGCCCCTTGAAGGATGTCTTTTCTGTCAGACCGCTGAGCGCTAGACCCACGATGTAGGTGCCCCCAACAACTGCCGCTGTACCGAACCGTCTTCGAATCGAGATCAGCAAAGGAAAGAACAGATAAATCTGGCACTCCACCGCAATCGACCAGAAAGGCACGCTGATCCTGGTCAGGGTATCCGTCTGCAGGTTATGAAGCAGCAGCAGGTGCAGGATTACCGCTTTCAACGTGAACGGCCGTGTCTCGTCGTACAGAGAATGCGTGTGAGGAGCCAGCAGCACTACTCCGACGAGAAAAGACAGCACAAATGCCGCGTAGTAAGGAGGCAGAATCCTTCGCGCCCTCTTGCCAAAAAACTCCGGCGATCCCCCCGGGCCCAGCGTTCCGTCGCGCTTCACCACGGGCAGCATGAGGCAGAAACCTGAAATCACAATGAAAAACACGACCGACAGCGCGCCATAATTCATCCACCCCGTCAGTGCCATCGTCCATCCTGATGGATGATCGCCGTACACAACCACGGGCCAGGTCTGAAGCCACGCATGGCTCAGGACAACATACAGCGCGGCCAGCGCCCGCATCCCATCCACATACGCCAGATGCGTGCGGTTCGAAGTGCGGCCCAGCTTCAACTCAACTGTATCTGTACCTTCACGCGCCATTCGTCCACTCTGCGCCATATACCCCCGGCAACACAAGCTCACTTTGGTGCCACGGAGTGTTCCTGGGCCTCGCCTCGGGGGTCCGCCCGACGCAAGCACCGAGCAAAAAGCAAAGCCTCCGCATCGAGGAGGCTTTGTCAATTCGGGTGTAACTGGCTGCACTTATCGCGGCAGCAGCGACTTAATCGAATCCGGCAGGCGCTTCTCAATCACCTTTGCGCGCTCCGCTGCAATCCCACCCAAATAAGTCGGTGCAGGAGTCGCCATCAACACCAGCGCAAATGCAATTACTGAGAAACATACCCCCGCGATCGCCGCCGACACCAGCATGTGATACATGTCGGAGATATCCAGACCCAGCATGCTGAACGCCACATGCTCCAGAGGCCGAATGTGCCGGATGACTGCTAGCGCAAATAAAGAGAAGAAC
>JAGWRJ010000004.1 GCA_028869725.1 Alphaproteobacteria bacterium
GGCGCTGCGATGCTGGTGCGCAACCGGGGCGTCACGAAGGCCGCCGATATATGGGGACGGGGCGCAGGGGTGGCGTGGGGAATGGGCAGCTCAAAGCCGGCAATCATTGTCTTTGGAGCCGCACCAAAGGTCTCCCAAGGCGGTTCAATATGCGCGACCAGAGTCGGCTGCTTCCGAATCCGAGCGAATTGCTGATTGAGCAGTTTTTCCATCTCAATGTCGCGAAGATAAGCTGTGCGCCCTCCCATGACGACGCCAATCAGATGGATGTTGCCGCGCGTGACCGAAGTTACGAGATTGAATCCTGACCAGTCCGTGAAGCCTGTCTTCATGCCGTCGGCGCCGGGGTAGGATCCAACCAAGTGATCGTGGTTGTAGTAGGTGTGTCCCTTCCAGGTAAAGGAATGGGTCGTAAAGAAGTGAAAATACTGAGGAAAATCGTAGCTGATACGCCTGGCCAGAATGGCGAGGTCACCCGCCGTCGTGAGCTGGCCGCGATTGGGAAGCCCGGACGCGTCAGCATAATGAGTGTGCATCATCCCCAGTTTGTGAGCCTCCGCCGTCATCATCCTGGTGAAGTGGCCTTCAGTCCCACCTAACTCTTCGGCAATCACCACTGCAACATCATTTGCTGATAGCACGACGATGGCCTTGATGGCCTGTTCTACCGTAATGGTATCGACCCCCGGATGCATATAAAGCTTGACCGGAGCCTGTCCGGCCGCATGTGCGGATACCGGCATCGGTGTCTGCATGGTCACGGTGCCCTTTTTGAGAGCATCGAACAGCAGGTACAGGGTCATCAGTTTCGTCAACGATGCCGGGTACCGGAGCGCTTCAGCGTGCCGGGCGTACAGTACATGACCGGTTTCGCCGTCCACAATCAGGGCGGCGTCCTCGGACGGATAGGTATAGCGGTACGGTGTCGGGTGGGGGTGCCAATAATGATGGTAGCGGGGGTGCGCTGCGGCAGGGGATGCCATGGCCAAACTTGCTGCCAGAAGAGCGGCGCCGAACAAAAACAACTTTTGTGCGATCGCGCCGCAGCCGACGCGCGGTCGAAACGTCATCCGATACCCCATAGGCACTGCCGAAGCACTATTTCATAATGAGACCAAATTTGGCCCCAATTGACAAGGTGATAACCAAGAAAAACCTGATTTCTTCGATATTTACCAGTTGTTAAGACCTGTGGCACGCTGATGGTCCATTAAGCTTTGGCCGGCGATCTGGACAACTGAAGATCTATCCGCCCACCTATGGTGCGCTGCAGCAAAAAATACTTGACAGCACCGTCAGCTACCTCCATATGGTTCATGTTGCACTGCAACAGGCCGATCCCTTAGGTCGGATGCTGGCACCAAAGCGCGCAGTGCTCCATGAAACCTCATCGAAGAAGGAACGATGGACATGGCGACGAAAGCAAAGGCTGGCGAACAATTCGATGAAGGCACCGAAACGGTTCGCACGGCAGTCAACGCGGGTGCTGAAGCATTCAAGAATGGTTTCGAGAAGGCCGCTAAAGGCTATGATCAGCTCTTCTCCTATGGAAAGGAGACAGTGGAAGCTTATGTGAAGGCCGCGAATGCTGCAGGTAAAGGTGTAGAAAATCTTCACAATGAAATCTACAATTTCTCCAAGCAGACAATCGAAGATAACATGGCAGCTGCCAAGGCGCTGATGTCCTCAAAATCGGTCCATGAAGTTCTTGAGTTTCAGACGGATTTTGCCAAACAAACATTTGATACTTACGTCGGTGAAGCAACCAAATTGGGTGAGATCCTGGCGACTACGACCAAGGATGCATTCGAACCGATCCAGACCCGCCTGCAATCCTGGATGAACGTCATGAATACGGGCCGCGCTGCCTAGGGCGGGTGCAGGCCATTTCTCAAACCCGGGCGGCCTGGCCGCCCGGGTTTTTTTGTGCGCCAGGTGATGGAACCAAGGGTGGTGGGACCGGCGCGTGTGCATTCCCCCCTTCCCGTTACGCTATAAAAGAGACAAGATTTGCCGTGAGCCGTATGTTGGACGGCGAAGATGGATAGTTCGAGTATATGGCGGACAAACGACCAACCCGCGGTACCACGGATGGAAGTGACGATACCGGCACCGGGATTGTCACAAAGCCCCGTCCGAAGACCAAAAAGCCAAGCTTATACAAGGTCTTGCTGCTGAATGACGATTATACCCCTATGGAGTTTGTGGTACTTATCCTCGAGCGCTTCTTCAATAAGAATCGCGACGAAGCGGTGCAGATAATGCTGCATGTTCATCGGCATGGGGTGGGGATTTGCGGCGTCTTTACCTATGAGGTCGCCGAAACAAAGGTGGCGCAGGTCATTGAATTCGCACGGCGTCATCAACATCCTCTACAATGCACTATGGAGAAGGAATAGCACGTTGCCCTCACTGTCGCGCAGCCTGGAACAAGCGTTGCATCGCGCCATCAAGCTCGCCAGCGACCGTCATCACGAATATGCGACACTCGAACACCTTTTATTGGCACTGCTCGAGGATACCGATGCCGCGCAAGTCATGAAGGCTTGCAACGTCGATACGGATGCGCTGCGTCAGGCGCTGCTGCGTTATGTTGATCAGGAACTTTTGACCCTAGTCATCGAAGATGGCGAGGACGCCAAACCAACCACGGGATTTCAACGTGTCATCCAGCGTGCCGTATTGCATGTGCAAAACTCCGGCCGTGAAGAGGTGACGGGAGCGAATGTTCTTGTCGCTCTGTTTTCCGAACGTGAGAGCCATGCAGTCTATTTTCTGCAAGAGCAGAATATGACGCGTCTTGATGCTGTATCCTACATCAGTCATGGCATCGCCAAGAGGCCGGGTATGACCCAGCAAAAGGCGGTGCGAGGAGCTGATGAGGAAGAAGAGGGTGAGAAGCCCGTTAAGCATGGCACCGAAGCGCTCGAGGCCTACTGTGTCAACCTCAACGAGAAGGCTCGGGCTGGTCGTGTGGATCCGCTGATCGGCCGTGAGCGCGAGGTAGAACGCACAATCCAAATACTTTGCCGCCGCTCTAAGAACAATCCTCTGTTTGTTGGTGATCCTGGAGTGGGAAAAACCGCGATCGCGGAAGGGCTTGCCCGTAAGATTGTTGACCACGATGTACCGGAGGTCCTGGCAAATGCAACGATCTATGCACTCGACATGGGCGCGCTGATCGCAGGTACGCGCTATCGTGGCGACTTTGAAGAACGGCTGAAATCCGTGGTCAAGGAGTTGGAAGCCATTCCAGGGGCGGTGCTGTTCATTGATGAAATACACACCGTGATCGGCGCTGGTGCGACCAGTGGTGGCGCCATGGATGCGTCCAATCTGCTCAAGCCAGCACTGCAGGCAGGTTCACTGCGCTGCATGGGATCGACCACGTATAAGGAGTACCGTCAGTATTTTGAGAAGGATCGGGCGCTTGTCCGACGCTTCCAGAAAATCGATATCGCAGAGCCGACGATCCCGGATACCATAAAGATTCTAAAGGGGCTCAAGCCATATTTCGAAGAATACCACAAGGTCAGATACACCGCCGACGCGATCAAGACAGCGGTTGAACTGGCAGCCAAGTATATTAATGACCGTAAGCTGCCCGATAAGGCGATTGATGTCATCGACGAGGTCGGTGCGGCGCAAATGCTGTTGCCTGAATCGCGGCGCCGCAAAGTTATCGGAGTTGAACAGGTGGAAGAGGTGGTAGCGAAAATAGCCCGCATTCCGCCAAAATCTGTGTCCAAATCAGATACAGAATTGCTACGCAATCTGGAAGGTGATCTGCGCCGTGTCGTATACGGACAAGATGATGCCATTCACCAACTGGCTGCGGCGATCAAACTCGCGCGGGCGGGGCTGCGTCAGGCCGAGAAGCCAATTGGCTGCTATCTGTTTTCCGGTCCAACTGGTGTTGGCAAAACCGAGGTGGCTCGCCAGCTTGCTTCGATTCTAGGGATCGAGCTGCTGCGCTTCGACATGAGTGAATATATGGAGCGGCATACGGTTAGCCGCCTGATTGGTGCACCACCTGGCTATGTTGGCTTTGACCAAGGTGGCCTGCTGACTGACGGAATCGATCAGCATCCGCACAGTGTTCTATTGCTCGATGAAATCGAAAAGGCTCACGGCGACCTGTTCAACATACTTTTGCAAGTCATGGACCATGGCAAGCTGACCGATCACAACGGCAAAAAAGTCGACTTCCGCAATGTAATCTTGATCATGACCACTAATGCGGGAGCATCGGATGCCGCGAAGGATGCGATTGGATTTGGGCGCGGCAAGCGCGAGGGGGAGGATGAGGAAGCCATAAAGAAGCTGTTCACGCCGGAATTTCGTAACCGGTTGGATGCGGTTATCTCCTTTGCACCTCTTTCGCGCGCAACGATCGATCGTGTGGTTGAGAAATTCGTACTTGAGCTGGAAACGCAGCTTGCCGATCGCGACGTTACGTTTGATCTGACGGCGGAAGCAACACGCTGGCTCGGCGAAAAAGGGTATGACGACGCGTTCGGCGCGCGTCCGCTGGCACGTGTGATTCAAGATCACATTAAGAAGCCGCTTGCTGACGAAATTCTGTTTGGCAAGCTGAAAAATGGTGGAACTGTGCGCGTTTTGCTTGATCGCGATAAAGACGCGCTAACCTTCGAGTTTCTTACTGGAGATGCGCTGAAGCCAAAGGCGCTTCCGCCACCAAAGCCTGAAGAGGTAAGCTAGTCTTCGGTCCGCCATTTTGTGCTCGCATACCCAATTGGTCCGTCTTTCCGTTGTCAGATCAAATGTGAGTGTGGAATGAACTGCTGAGCTCTTGGGCATGCTGGGCGTCGCATTGCGGTGCGAGGTGTCCCAAAGCACATAGCCATGCTCATTGCCTGCGCTCGGGCGAGGCTTTCCTCCCGCAGACGGCACGCGATAGAGGTAACGCGCTGCTAGTTTTGTCAGCCCTCAACAACTTCGAAGTTGTTTTCGCGAGGTCCCAAGGTCGGTTTCGGCTTTGGGATTAGCGCTAACATCACGATGCCTGATAGCGACAGAAGAAGCATCAGGTGATAGGTGTCTGCGTACGACGTTTCCATCGCGCTACGGGATACCAGTCCA
>JAGWRJ010000342.1 GCA_028869725.1 Alphaproteobacteria bacterium
ACCGAGCAGAGCGTGGGCCTGCCCGAGTTAGCTGTCGCGCTGAAGCGCGATCGAATACCAGGTTTTGAAGATGGCCTGGACAGCGATGGGTTGTTCAATGGTGAGGCGCCGACATTCCCAAATGGTTGCCACGTCTGCGAAGTCGAGGTCGATCCGGACACCGGAAAGGTCGACATTGTTCGCTACAGTGTACTGGACGACTTCGGCAGAGTGATCAATCCGATGCTGGTCCGTGGGCAGGTTCAGGGCGGGGTGGTGCAGGGTATCGGGCAGGCGTTGCTTGAGAACTGCGTGTACGATCGTGACAGCGGCCAATTGATGACAGCAAGCTTCAGCGACTATGCCATGCCGCGCGCGGACGATGTGCCCGACATCGCGTTCGAATATGAGGAGATTGAGTGCAAAACCAATCCTCTTGGCGCCAAGGGGTGCGGTGAGGCCGGTACGGTGGGGGCGCTGCCAGCGGTCATCAGCGCCGTGGCGGACGCCTGCGAGGTGAGCCATATTGACATGCCGGCCACCCCTGAAAAGGTGTGGCGGGCGCTCAATGCTGCCTGAGAAGGTAGTGAAGATTGACGTTGGCAGGGGTGGCGGGGAAAATCGCGGCAATGTCTAGTCGTGATTCTGCTAACCTTGCCAAGGTTACCCATTCGCGCGCAACGCGGCGCAAGCCTGAAAGCCTTGCCAAACTGCGGCGTGCCGCGCGCAAACTTTTCGTCGAACGTGGCTACCACGCTACTCGGCCGCAAGACATAGCTCGGGAAGCGGGACTGGGTCATGGTACCTTCTATCTCCACTTCCCGGACAAGCGGGCCTGTTTCCTCGCATTTGTCGAAGAAGCGCGAACCGAACTGGATGGCTATGTACGCCAGCATGCCGCCCCTACAGCATCGCTGCGTGCACTCATCGAGAGTCTTTTGAATGCAATCTATGATTACTCGGAAAGCCACCCGGGGGTTTTGAACGCGGCGATGACCGATGAGGCCGTGATCGACGCCGAAGGTGCTCAGGCGACCCCTTTACTGCAGCGTTGGGGCTATGACTGGGCAGAGTTCGTACGCCAAAATGTCGGCGAAGGTCGTATGGCAACGGGCTACAATCCTGACATTGTGGGACAGGCGATACTTGGCGCGGTTCATCAGGCGTCCAGCGAAGGCTGGCGCGCCGGCCGGCCTCGCACCGAAGTGGTTGATAATCTGACACGCTTTCTTGTGCGCGCGCTCGAACCCTGATCGCATTTGGCGCAAGCAAGTTGGGCGACGCGCCAGTGACGGGGTGGTAGTTACCGTTCGGAAAGCAGATATTCCGACATAAAGCTACGCGACTGCGTAGTTTCGGTCCTTGCGGATAGTTCCAGAGTGGGCCAGCCCTCTTGGGCGATTGACAGCGCTCCAAAACTGACAAATTCTCAGAAATGGCGTACGCCGCACCATGACGGCCCGCGGCCGACCGCCTAATAGGCAACACAACGAGGAATGGCTCTATGATCGGGGAGTTTCGCGGCAAGACGGCGTTTGTAACGGGTGGTGGTAGCGGCATCGGCCTTGCGATGGCTCGGGGCTTCGGGCGGGCAGGGATGAATGTTGTGCTCGCCGACATCGACCGCGGGGCCGCAGAGGAGGCGGCGCAAAGCCTGTCCAAGGAGCAGATTCGGGCTCATGCGGTGAGCTGCGATGTTGTCGATCCCGACAGTCTGGCCTCCGCCGCTGAGCAGACCATCGAGGCCTTTGGTAAAGTGCATGTCGTATGCAACAACGCCGGCGTCGCTGTTGGTGGTGAGCTCAGCACGGTCAGCGATGCAGATTGGAACTGGATTATCGACGTCAATCTGAAGGGCGTCGTTCATGGCATGAAAGTCTTTACGCCGTTGATTCGTAAACACAAGGAAGGCGGGCATTTTATTAATACTGCCTCGATGGCGGGTATGATCAGCCCGCCGGGCATGGAGCCATACTGTGCGACTAAATTTGCGGTGGTCGCGATGAGCGAAGGCTGGGCCCAACAGCTTGCTCCCGAAAATATTGGAGTATCGGTTCTGTGCCCCGGTTTTGTGCGGACACGGATTCATGAAAGCGGACGGGCGCGCCAGAAGAAGTATGGTGGGTCCGGTGATGTCGATGCCCTTGGCCGCGGCCCCAGTGAAGCGGCCCAGGCAGTGCTGTCTGGTATCGATCCGGATGTTGTGGGCGCACGGGTTCTGGAGGCTGTGCGCGCCGGCGAATTATATATCTTCACCCATCCCGGAATGCGCGACATCGTGGCGGCGCGCTTCGCTGCGATCATGTCGGCGTTCGATCAGGCCGAGCATAGTCCGGCTTTGGCTGCCGTTGAAAGTTGGGCGCCGGTACCGGGAGTGCAGGGGGAAGACAAGGCATGAAATTTGGCATCTTTTATGAACACCAGCTTCCGCGTCCATGGGCTGAAGGTGACGAGCTGAAGCTGTTTCAGGACGCACTCGATCAGGTCGAATTGGCCGACCGGCTCGGCATCGACCATGCGTGGGAGGTTGAGCATCATTTTCTGGAGGAATATTCCCATTCGTCGGCGCCGGAAGTGTTTTTGGCTGCCTGTTCCCAGCGCACAAAGAATATTCGTCTTGGTCATGGCATCGTACTGATGCCGCCTGGGTATAATCACCCGGCTCGGGTAGCCGAGCGCATTGCAACACTCGATCTGGTATCAGGTGGCCGGGTTGAATTTGGTACCGGCGAATCTTCTGCCGCACTGGAGCTAGCTGGCTATCGCGTGCCAGTGGACAAGAAGCGTGCGATGTGGCGGGAAGCTACGGAGCAATGCCTCAACATGCTCGCCATGGATCCTTATCCGGGATTTAAAGGCGAGTTCTTCGAAATGCCCTGCCGTAACATAGTTCCTAAGCCGGTGCAGCGGCCACATCCTCCGGTATGGGTTGCCTGCTCAAATCGCGAAACGATCAAGATGGCAGCGCGGCTCGGAATTGGCGCCCTGACATTTGCGTTCGTTGATCCAGCAGAAGCCCGGCAGTGGGTGGATGACTACTATCGTATCCTCAAGGAGGAATGCGTCCCGATTGGCCATACGGTAAATGCAAATGTCTGCATGGTGACGGGATTTTCTGTACACCGTGATCATGATGAAGCAGTGCGCCGTGGCATAGATGGCTTCAAATTTTTTGGCTACGCCCTTGGACATCATTACATTTTTGGCCAGCACAAGCCGGGCCGCACCGATGTCTGGCGAGCCTTCGAAAAGGTAAAAAATCAACTGCCCGATAATGCCGGCGCGCGGGGTATCGGCACGCCGGAGGAGATGCGCGCGCATCTGCGCAAATTTGCCGAATCAGGTGTTG
>JAGWRJ010000343.1 GCA_028869725.1 Alphaproteobacteria bacterium
GGCATTGCAATCGCTCTGAACGATAGCGAAGGGTTCTAATGAGCGGTTTTATCAGCACGGGAGGGACCGACACCGGTCCGCAGGCGACGCTTGGCTATACCGCGTCCGGCCTGACCTCCGACCTGATGCAACTGCTCAATGCGCAGGATATCCAGCCCGGCGCTCCGCCTTCTTATCAGCTTTGCAAGACGATCTACGCATCCCACCCGATGGGCAAAAAGATGGTCGATGCGCCGATTGACATGGCGCAGTCGCAGAAACGTGAGATCACCATTCCAGGCTCGCCCGAAGAGCGTTTGGTGGACGCATATGAGCGGACGTGGGCAAATATCGGCGGCATCGGGGCTGATATGTGGATCGCCTATGCCGTCCGCGTGGCGCGCATCTACGGCGTCGGTGTGCTGGCAGTTGGCATTCGTGGGCAAGATAGCTCAACGCCGATCCCACGCGACAAGCTCCACGAATTGCAGGGCGACCTCTATTTCAGCGTGTTCGATCCGCTGAACACGGCCGGCGCGCTGGTGCTCGAACAAGATCCGAACAACCCGAATTTTCAGAAGCCGACTACGGTTCGGGTTAACGGCAAAGCGTGGCATCCGGCAAATACGCTGGTGCAGTTTAATGAGCAGCCGCTCTACATTGAGTGGTCAGATTCAGCGTTCGGGTTCAGCGGCCGCAGCGTCTATCAGCGCGCGCTGTATATGCTGAAATCGTATATCCAGACCATGATCACGAATGATCTGGTCAGCTACAAGGCCGGCGTAATCGTTGCGAAGCGGAAGGTTCCGACAAGCAACACCAACAACCGGATGATGCAGGCTTACCAGTGGGTGATGTCGCTGGTGCGCACCGCATCCGTGGGCAACGTGATCAACGTCGATCCCGAGGGCGACATTACCTCGATCGACATGACGAACCTCGAAGCGCCGTTTCGCCTGGCGCGCGAGAACATCATCAAGGATTTGGCGACGGCTGCCGACATGCCCGCCCGCGTGCTGGATCAAGAAACGCTTTCGGGTAACTCCCTGGCGGATGGTTCCGAGGACGCGAAAAACATCGCAAGGTGGGTTGAGCGGTTCCGCGTTACGATCAATCCGCTGTATGCCTTCATGGACGATATCGTCCAGCGGATCGCGTGGTCGCCGGCGTTTTTCAAAGACCTACAGGCGGAGGGGTTCTACAAGGGCGTTAGCTATACGGCGGCTTTTCAGCAGTGGCGCAATGCCTTCACTGCCACATGGCCGAATCTGCTGATCGAGCCGGAAAGCCAACGGCTGGTCGGAGAGGAAATGCGGTTCAAGTCCGCAGTCGCGCTTTACGAAGTCATGGCGCCGCAGCTTGACGACGAGAACAAGACGCAGCTCACCGAATGGATTGTGGACGAGATGAACGCCCGCAAGGATCTGTTCAGCGCCGAGATGCAGTTCGATCCTGACGCGCTGAAAAAGTGGCTTGAGGAGCGTAAGCAGATGGCAGCGCAGGAACCGGAGCCGACGCCCTTTAGCTACGAGACCTAAATGGCTCCCGGCATAGACTATTCGCGGGCTTCGTTTGCGCAGATCATCCGCGCGGCCGTCGATGATTTGACAAGTCGAGGTTATCAGTCAGAGGCACAGGTTGATTATTGGGCAATGCTGATCCGGGAGGCGGCGCGGCGGACGACGACGCCAAACCACGAGATCGAAAACGCCCTACGCAAGCATTTCGGGCGCGAATACGAAAAGGTCATCAATCGGCTCAATAGAGTTGAGCGGTTCGGGCTAGCCTCGATTGACCCGATGCTTCACGCTGAAATTGAACGTCGCATCCGAACGGCGGCCGATCTGATCAAGGTCAACAAGACCGAGCGCGTAGAGCAAACGCTTTCACGGTTCCGTGGCTGGTGCTCATCCGTTCCTCCCGGTGGGTCGCGTGCAACCGACAAGCGTGAGGTCGCGTCGCATATCGCCAAGCCGACGCAGCGGCAGAAATTCGAGGCGCGGCGTGTGGCGATCGACCAAGGCCATAAACTGGCGGCCAACATCGAGGAGGTCGTGGCGATCCACGGCGGCGCGATTGCCGGCGTGTGGCACGACCGGGGCGAGCACGACAGCAATTACGATGCCCGCAAGGCGCATCTGGCGCGATCGGGCAAAGTGTTTCTGGTCCGCGATAGCTGGGCGATCAAGCAAGGATTGGTTCGGCGGGGCGCGGCGACTTACATGGACGAGATCGAACGTCCGGCAGAACTGACGTTTTGTTCGTGCAAATACAAATACTTATCGTCCATTCGCGATCTGCCGGAAGACTGGCTGACTGAAAAAGGCCGTGAGGCAATCAGCCATTAAGCGATGGATAGTCCGGCGCATTGGTGAACGACCACACGAGCGCGCCGACCCACCCGATAAACGTCCAGCCTAAGAACAGATTGAGCACCAGGATCGCGGTTGCGTTCCTGTGTCTCCGCACGCCCGCGACAGTCGCCGGCAGAAAATACCCGACGACGACAAGGCACAGCACAAGGGCTTCGATGTTGGACATGGCGCGACGCTAGCCGGTTCCGAATAGAAGATCAACGAAAGACTTTAGAGATGCCCTCCGCCAGCCCTGCACAGCACCGGCTCATGGAGGCGGCTGCGCATACGCCGGGCGGCTACGATGGAGTGCCGCAATCAGTCGGGCGTGAATTCGTCAATGCGGACAAGCGGGCGGACTCTGACGGCCCTGAAACCGAACTAGACGCGGCCCAGCAAGTCGCGGCCGGGCGCCTCCCCTCCGGCTTCAAATACGAAAACACCCACCTCGTTGCGCTGCGCATCTTTGGCACAGGCGTCAGCTACCGGACGCAGCACAAGGAATTCACGTTCCGCGATCCCGAAATCTACCTGAGCGACGAAACGCTGGCCCGGTGCAATGGGTTGCCGGTGATTGTCGAGCATCCGCCTGAGCAGATGCTGGACGCAGAGGAATACGAAAACCGCAACATCGGCGCGGTGATGCTGCCCTACGTCAAGGGCGACGAGGTGTGGGGCATCGCGCGGATTTATGACGGCGACATCGCCGCAATTCTTGCGTCTGGGCAACTTTCAACATCGCCAGGCGTCCGCGTTGCTGAGGAAGGCAACGCAATCCTGCCGTTAGACGGCGAGCACCTTCTTATCGAAGGCAATCCGAAACTGATCGATCACATCGCCATCGTTGCAAATGGCGTGTGGGACAAAGGCGGTCCGCCGTCTGGACTGAGGAATGACAGCATGTCCGACGAAAAAGAAGGCGAACGCAAATACGGCGACGTGAAATTCGCTGATCCCGCCAACGACAAATACCCAATCGATACCGACGAGCACATCCGCGCAGCGTGGGATTACATCCACAAAGGCAAGGATGCGGACAAGTATTCCGCCGAGGATCTTGCGGCGATCAAGCGGCGCATCGTCGCCGCATGGAAAGACAAGATCGATCCTAACGGGCCGCCTGAGGCCGACAAGAAGGACAGCACGATGGCTGATGATGCTTCGGGCGGTAAGGCCCCGCATGAGATGCTGCTCGACGCAATCGGAAAACTAACCGAGCGCATGGACGGCATTTGCACCCGCATGGATTCCATGGAATCCGCGCGCGACGACAAGAAGGATTCCGACGAGGATAAGCCCAAGACGGAAGACAAAAAGGACGCCGACGACAAGCGCGAAGAGGAGAAATCCGAAGAGCGCGACGAAAAGGCGGACAAGAAGGACGCCGACAAGGACGAGCCGAAGGCGGAAGACAAGAAGGACGCAGGCGCCGAAAACGCCGCTCTGCGCGCCCAGATCGCCGCCATGCAGGCCAAGCTGGACGACATCGCCCGGCCGCCGTCCTACGAAGAGATGGAGCGCATCGCGGCAACGCAGGCTCGCGCTGACAGCGTGATGCAGCTTCACGGTTCGCGCGCTCCTCAGCCGATGTCCGGCGAATCGTCGCGCTCCTATCGCCTGCGCGTGCTGGCTGCCCTTCGCGGCCACTCCGAGCGGTTCAAGGATATCGCGATCGACAAGCTTGACGGTGTTGTTCTGGACGAGATCGAACGCGGCATTTTCACCGACGCGCAGGCCGCTGCCGCCAATCCGAAGAATGCGCCGGCCGGTCGCCTGATCCCCGTCACCACGCAGGAAAACGGCCACACGGTCACGCGCTTTCACGGTGATATCGCCGCGACTTTCGCGCCGTTCATGGCGCCCCCGCGTCGAGGCCGAATCACAAACCCCCGTCGCGGAGGTAACGCCTGATGTCCATCACCCTCAACCCGATGCTGACCACCTCGGCCAGCAATTCGTTCCTGACCGGCACGGAAGGCTGGACGCAGGGCGACTTCCAGGCGGACCCGGCCGCGCGCCAGTGGCTTTGCCCCGGACAGGTTTCCAACTTGGCGACGACCCCGCTTTGGGCTGGACTGCCGATCACCGAAACCAGCGTTGTTACCGGCATCACCTCGTCGTCAAACGTGGTGATCACGGCGGCGACGGCCGAAAGCAACACCACCGGCTTTACCGTGATCAATCAGGCGTATGCCGGGATTATCACGACCGGCAACACGGTGCCGCTGTTCTACGCGGGACAGACGGTCAGTTATTTCCGGTTCGGCTCGAACGCCCGCATCGTGGTTCCGGTGGCGTCTGGTGCGGTCTCCGCGCTCTCGAACGTGGCGATCAACACGACTGTCTATTGGGATTTTTCCACGAACTCCCTGACCAACACCGGCTCGACCGCGCTGCCCGTCAAGCTGCTCGGTCTCGACAGCAATTCCAAGGTTTTCACCTACACCAGCGGGGCGGCCAATTGGTCGATCGGCACCGCTGCTCTGATTCAGATCTGAGGAGCCGAACCCATGGGTAATTACTTTCCCGCGCAAGCCAAGATCACGCCGAGCTTTACCGAGCCTGACCTGATCGTCACCTATGCGCAGGCGTCCGGCTGGATGCGCGCGCTGGCTGGCGGCAAGCCGAAGGTCAAAATCGGCAACGACGATCTGTTCGTCTATGTGAACGGCCTTGACTTGCGCAACCCGGTTAGCATTGCGCAGACGGCCGGCAACTTTTTGCCGTCCGCGTCCCTGACCGGCACGTTCTACAGCACGCCGACCTACCTGCTGCGGACGCGGGTGGAATACGGCCACCACGATACCAGCGCGGCCAGCCGCTACGCCGTGTCGCTGCCGAATGCGCTGGACCTCGCCTCGCGGCAGGGCCACTTCCAGCAGGCGCGCGTGATGGGCCTCTACGGCTACAACGCCAGCAACGGCGAAGGGCTGATCAATGCCTCCGGCGCAACCAGCGTGACGCTGCCGGCGGACAGCTACGGCAACACCACCGTCAGCACCTACGACAACGGCCAGCTTGCGCTCTGGGTTCTGCAACAGATGACCTCGTTGCAGGAAAGCATGTTCCAGACGAATGCGCCGAACCGCATCGTGTTCGTCGGACCGCAGCGCATCTTCTATCAGATGAGCAACGCGCAGGTGGTGCAGCTTACCGCCTATCAGCGCGCGGGCGCGGGCACGCAGACTGTTGGCCGCATGATCGAGGAGATCGGCGAGGCCAACGGGATCGACGTGGAATTCTGCTACGACGACACTCTGATCGGCAAGGGCGCGGGCGGTGCGGATATGGTCATCATGACCATTCCCGAACTGGTCGTTCCTGACATTCCGGGCCTCAATACTAACGTTTTCGGTGAAATGTCGCCGGCCACGAAAGAGGTCAACGTCATGTATGCCGACATGGCGGCCCCGATGAAGATCAGCACGCCGATCCCCGAGGGCATTACCGAAATCCACGAATGGCTCCTAACCTCCGGCTGGAATCCGCGCGGCATTGGTGTGTGGCTGCTTTCGATGCCGCACTAATTCCGCACCTACGCCCGGCGCATTCACGGTTAGCGCAACCGCGCCGGGCGGCTTTTCAATCACAGGAAAAAACGATGTCAAAACGTTTGTTCATCTCGAACACGACGCGCCAGAACTTGATCTTTCAAGTCCGCTGGCTCGGTGATCATTCGGGAAAGCTCTTCGCTAGGCAAATCGCCTCCGGCCGCCAGATCGAGATTACCGAGCGCGACCTTGGCGCTGATCCAGAACCCAAGTGGAAGGCGATCGAGGAGCATCTCGACCGCATGGGCGCGCGCGATACGGCCGAACTGCACCAGTCCCAGATCGAGGATTACCTCGGCGTGACCTATCGATGGGAAGGCCAGATCAGCGAAGCCGAGATCGTGACCGGCCATGAAATGGTCTTGGAAAATGCGGATCGCCGCGCCGCCGAAGAGGCGCTGAAGGCTGCTGCCGGTGCCCATATCGCGATCAATGGCGATCAGCGCATCCAAGCCAAGACCACGGCTGTCGAGGTCATTCAGGACTATGACCCGCGCAAAGGGCCTGACGATCAGGCCATCAAGTTTAGCGCCACGGTTGATCCGGTCGCCGGCCAGAATGTCGGCAAGCTGAAGCGGCGCGCATAATGTCCGGGTTCGTCACACCGAACACGCCGAACGTGACGGACTACACGACGTTTCTGCAAACGTCAGTCGGCATTCCGGTATCCGCCCTCCCCGCCGACAGCCCTTGGATTACCTACGCTTTCAACCAAGGGCTGGCGCTTACGGCTCAAGTGCCCACCATCACGCCGATTGTCTATGTGCTCGCGGTCTATAACTGCGCAACGCACATCCAGATCAAGATCACCCCGGATCAGCCGGCGCAGATGTTTTTCTCGACGCTGCGCGGGGCTGGGGAAGGGGGCTTTAACCTGGTGGGTGTTCCGACTTCCGTTCTGAGCGGTTCGGCGGATCAGGGCACGTCTCAAGCCATGGCAGTGCCGGACAGCCTCAAAAACCTGACGCTCACCGATCTGGACTTCATGCGCACGCCGTGGGGCCGCGACTGGATACAATACGGGCAGGACATCGGCCCGCTTTGGGGCCTTGCGTGAAACTCGTTCTTGGTGTGCTGGATCAGGCGTATAGCGACGCGGCATCCAAGCAAACCACGACGACCGGCGATGTGGCGGAAATCCTTGAGAAAAAATACCACGTCATGGAAACGTTCTATGACCAATACAAGGACCGTATAGCCGACTGGATGGCGCTGAGCGTTGCGAAATCAATCGAGATGATCGCAGCCGGAGCGCCGTCTAATCTCGATCCATTCCTGAGCGCGCGCGAAGAAATCCAGGACGCATTCCGGCGCTTCATTCTCGGCAGCGAAATGGAAAAGCTGTTCGGGCAACTTACCGAATCCGAGATGGCTTACTTTCTCGGCTCGACGGGCGGTTTCACCGGGCGCGCAAAGAAGGGCTATTCCAAGCGGTTCAAGAAGCCGGGCCAGAAACGCAAGGCGCGGCCTGCGTTTGTCGATACCGGCCTTTATCTGGCTAGCTTCCGAGCGGACATCAAGAAATGACCAGCATTTCAGAAGCCGCCGGGCAGCAATCGCAACTGCAATCGGCCCTCCGCGCCGGTCTCGATAACATCGACCGCAACCAGACGGTCTCATTCACCCAATACAACAAATTCACGATGCCGGTTGACGGCACCGTTTATTGGGTCGGCATGGGGTCGGCGCAGACGGTCAGCGGCTCGGTTCACTACGCCATCAACCGGCAGCAGAATGAGGACGAAACCCTCGGCGTAAATACGGTCACGTTCACGTCCGAAGAGCAGATCAGCTTCCTGAATTCCGTTTCGCCTACGACCCTGTGGATCGGAACGTTTGAGGGGCTGCAATTCGCGTTCTCGAACCAAGCCGACTTCTACCAGCAGGCCGATCTCTGGCACTATGTCGGCAACGCGCTTTACCCGGCGCTTGCATCCCAGCTTGTCGGCTCGACGGCTGGGCTTCTGGCGCTTCAGCCGATCGTTTCCAACAGCCTGCCGATCTGGCTGGCGCAGAACAGTTTTGCTCCCGTCTATCCATCGTTTCTCGTGCCGGACAACGTGACGCCGCCCTACATCGTGGCGCATGTCATTCCCGAGGAAACGATGGCTTTGCAGGCGTTTCCGACGTTTTCATGGCCCGGCACGACCGAGCCGAATACTGGATCGGCGCCGCTGCATGCGCTGGCGTCCGACCAACTCATGCGCGATCGCGTGCGGCTTACGCTCTACGGTTTCAATAACCAGACCGCAATTCAGTATCTCGTTGCGCTTGAGCAATACAGCCTCAACACAGACGATTTTGGGTTCATGAACTCGCCCGCGATCCGCGATGACAAGCGGACCCAAGTTGAACTCGCCATTCTGGCTCAGAAGAAAACGATCGAGATCGTGGCTTCCTATTACCAGAGCACAGCCAACGCCATAGCGCAGCGGCTGATCCTTGAGGCGTCCGCCTCTCTTGTCATCGCGTAACCTCGGCACAGGCCGACACTCAGGAGATCAATATGGCTCAGATTCCCTACAACGCACAGGCGTCTGTGCTGACCACCAATGGCGGCCAGAAATCGGCACTCAATCTCGCGGCTGGCGCGAATCTGGTGAAGGCGACGGCGGGGCGCATTTTCTCGCTGAACGTCAACACGGCTGGCACGGCTGGCACGCTGGCGGTCTATGACAGCGCGACGACCGCAGGCGCGGGCGCGTCCAATCTGGTGTGGGAGGGCAGCGCGACGACCGCGCAGGGCACCGTGATCGTGCTCAACTTCCCCTGTGCCAATGGTATCGTCGTGACGGCCCCCACGGGCGGCGTGGTCGCCGTTTCATACGTCTGATGGCCCTCTATCCGAACGGCCCGACGCCATACGGCAACGCCACGGCGCTCGGCATTACGGCGCCGACCGTCGTGAAGGCCGCGCCCGGTGTGCTCGTGACGGTCAACGTCATCGTTGCGGGGTCGGCGGCTGGGGCGATTTACGACGCAACCAGCACGTCGGGAAACAGCGCGGCAAATCAGGTTGCGCCCATTCTCGCAACGGCAGGCACTTACGCCGTTAAAATGCCCTGCGCCAACGGCATCGTCGTGGCGCCCGGCACCGGCCAGACCGTCGCCATTTCCTACGACTGACCACCTGCAACAGCACGACACCAAGGCGCTTCCGGGCGCCTTTTTTATTGAGGGGTAGCCGATGGCGACCACGATCACGCCGCGCATTGTGACGGTGAATACGACCGTTACGCGAGCGCCAACGCCTTCACAGCTTCAGCAAAGCGGTGCGCTGATCTCGCTCGGAGGCACCACGCTTACGACGGATACCTACCGGTTTTTTGGCAACCTGGCCGAACTGAAAACCGTTCTGAGCAGCGCCGGCAACTACGCCGAACTGACGGATATGGCGACGACCTTCTTTGCTCAGGGCAATGCGGTCGGCCTTTACGTCCTCGAACTCGGCACGGAAAGCACGGCAGGCGCGAATATCCCGGCGCTTCAGTCGTGGATTTCGAGCCAGATGACGCAGGTGTTCTATTCCTACCTCATTCCGGCGACGTGGGATGGCGTGGAAGGCGTTTCGAGCGTCACCATCACCAACGGCGGCTCAGGTTACACCAGTGTTCCTACCGTGACTTTCTCGGCGCCCACGAGCGGCACGACCGCGACCGGCACGGCCGTGATCCAGAACGGTGCGGTAACGCAGATCATCATCACGAATCCCGGCTCGGGCTACACATCAACGCCGACCGTTACGATTGGTGCTCCTACCAGCGGCACCACCGCGACCGCGACGGCGACCGATGGGTCGGCGCTTGCCGGCATCGCGAACAATTACAGCAGCCCGAATGGGAAGACGTATTTCCACGTCACGACCACCAAAACCAACATCGCGCAGTATGCGAACATCAAGAGCATCATTGCGACGGTGCCATCACCGACTGCGGCATCTACCGAATTCCAGGCGGCGGTTCTGTTCTACT
This sequence comes from Alphaproteobacteria bacterium, assembly GCA_028869725.1. Classification (GTDB taxonomy): domain Bacteria; phylum Pseudomonadota; class Alphaproteobacteria; order Micropepsales; family Micropepsaceae; genus Rhizomicrobium. The sequence goes on from JAGWRJ010000343.1 coordinate 9,856, forward strand.
ACATGACGGCGCTGTTGCCGTCCGCTGCCACGCCCGGCGCGATCCTGTCCTACAAATGGGCATATGGCGTGACGCCGTGGGCGCAGACCCCGACGAACGCGACGAATATCAACACAATCCTCACGGCTTATGGCAACGTCATTCTGACGGGTGCCGAGGGCGGCATTTCCACCGCGTCGGTGTTCAAGGGCACCACGATGGACGGCGAGCAGATCGCCTGGTGGTATTCCGTCGATTTTTTCCAGATCCAGATCAAGCAGGCGATGGCGGCGGCGATCCTGAATGGATCGAATACCATTCCGCCGCTTCTTTACAATCAGAACGGCATCAACACGCTTGAAGCAGTCGCTAACAACGAAGCCGCCGCCTCGGTTTCGTTCGGCCTCAACCTGACGGCCAGCGTCACGGCAACGCCGTTCTACACCTACACGCAGGCGAACCCCGGTGATTACAACGCCGGAATTTACAACGGCTTCACCGCAACGGTGACGCCGGCAGTCGGGTTCCTGACGATCACCTTCAACATCGACGCGATCCAGTTCTGAGGGGCACGAAATGGCAACCAACCCGCAAGTCCCGCAGGGCACGCTTAATCGCGTCCGCTGCCATGTGGTTATTCCGTCCTATGCCACGCTGAACATCACCAGCAGCAACATGGGAAAGAATTTCGCGAAGATTTCGTTCGAGGGTCCGTTTGTCGAGCAGATCGGCACCGGAACCGGCATCGTCACGTCGCCCGAACCTTATGTGATGGCAACGGTAAATGTCGGCGTTCTGCGCACGCAGTCATTGGCCTATTCGTGGCTGACGCAATCGCAGGCCACGAGCTTCATCGGGAATGTGGTGATCCACTCCGATACGGCGGCTTTCCCCGCGATTACACTTGCGGACGTGTCGATCCGCGATATCGAACCCGGCGCCTATGATGGCACTGATCCAATCGTCAGGCTCGATCTGCGCGGCGTCTACTACGTCAATAACAACCTGTGGAACGCCC
>JAGWRJ010000344.1 GCA_028869725.1 Alphaproteobacteria bacterium
CTTCTTCACGCTGCTGAAGCCGCGTGTCATGAGCCTGGTCGTGTTTACAGGGCTATGCGGAATTGCGGTGGCGCCAGGCGCCGTCAATCCTCTGACCGCTCTGACGGCGCTGCTATGCATCGCCGTGGGCGCAGGCGCGTCAGGGGCCCTCAATATGGGCTATGACGCCGACATTGACGTGAAAATGGCCCGCACGGCGGCCCGGCCGGTCCCGATGGGGCGCGTCGCACAAGGCGACGCGCTGGCCTTTGGCTGGGCGCTCGCCGTATTTTCCGTGGCGGTGATGGGTCTTCTGGTCAATCCCATTGCAGCGGCGTTGCTGGCCTTCACTATTTTCTTTTATGTCGGTGTTTACACCCTGTGGCTGAAGCGCCGTACGCCTCAGAATATTGTGATTGGCGGCCTCGCAGGCGCGCTGCCACCAGCAATCGGCTGGGCCGCAGTGACCGGCACGCTTGCGCTGCCGCCTGTGGTGCTTGTGGCCCTGATCTTCCTGTGGACACCGCCACATTTCTGGGCGTTGGCGCTGTGGCGCTCTGAAGATTATGCACGCGCAGGGGTGCCGATGCTGCCGGTGGTGCGCGGCAAACCGAGTACCCGCCGTCACATCTTCGCGTATGCACTCATTCTCTTTCCAGTGGGGCTCGTCCCCGCGGTGGTAGGACTGGCCGGACCGCTCTACGTCGCGGTGGCGGTGCTGTTTGGTGCCTGGATGATCATTGAGGCATGGGCGGTGCTGCGTGAGCAGGACGAGGTCAAGGAGCCGGCAGCCAAGCGGCTTTTTGCAGTCTCGATTGCGTATTTGTTTGTTCTGTTCGGCGCACTCATGGTCGAACATCTGGTAGGTATTGCGCCGTTCGGATCGGCACATTTTGGGGCCTGGATGTGAGCGCGATGGGAGATGCGAACCATGACGATGACAAGATCCGTCAACGGCGCAATCTCGCCATCGCTGCGGTGCTGGCAGGACTTGTGATCTTGTTCTTCGTGATGACGATCGTACGCATCCGAGGTTTTTACGGTTGAGGCGTGAGGGGGCCGCAGGCGTGGCTCTAAGAGGGGATTAGAGAGGCGGAAGCGAACATGGCGCATTCGGAAGTCAAGCACGACTATCATCTGGTTGATCCCAGTCCCTGGCCGTTCATCGGCTCATTTGGCGCCTTCGTCATGCTGGTGGGTGCCGTGTTCTGGATGAACAAGGACTACACCAATTTCTGGGGGCTTCCTGTCGAGGGCAGACCCTGGGTCTTTATCGTGGGCCTGCTTCTGGTGCTCTACACCATGGCCGGCTGGTGGCGGGACGTCATCAAGGAGTCAGTGGTCGAACACGCGCACACACCGGTGGTCAAGCTTGGGCTGCGCTACGGCATGGTGCTGTTCATCGCTTCCGAGGTGATGTTCTTCGTCGCCTGGTTCTGGGCTTTCTTCAATTCCGCGATTTTTCCTCACGATGTCGGCCTCACTGGCTGGCCGCCGAGCGGGATCGTGACCATCGATCCCTGGCACCTGCCGCTGCTCAATACCCTGATCCTGCTTTGCTCGGGGACGACCGTCACCTGGGCCCATCACGCGCTTCAGCAGGGTGACCGCAAGGGCGCCATCCAGGGACTCATCATCACGGTGCTGCTTGGCCTGTCCTTCACCGGAATCCAGGCCCACGAGTACCTCAATGCGCCATTCAACTTCGGCTTCAATGGCGCGGCTTTGGCGCCTTTGACCGATGCGGCTCACGTCCAACTCTCCGATCCGTTGGGAACCCTGGACGCGATCTATGGCTCCACCTTCTTCATGGCGACCGGGTTTCATGGTTTCCATGTGATCGTGGGAACAATCTTTCTGGCCGTGTGCCTGGGGCGCGCGATCGCCGGCCAGTTTACGCCCGAGCGTCATTTCGGGTTCGAGGCGGCGGCCTGGTACTGGCACTTCGTTGACGTCGTCTGGTTGTTCCTTTTCATGTGCATCTATGTCTGGGGCGCCGGATCGGTGATGCAGTAAATGGCTGTGGCGGGCAGCGTCGCGGACACGCTTTCCAAGGCGCTGCGCGGCCGCTGCCCCCGCTGTGGCAAGGGGCCTCTGTTCGTCAAACTGTTGGAACTGCCGCCGAGCTGCGCGGCGTGTGGCCTCGACTATACGCAGTTTGATCCCGGCGATGGCCCGGCCGTATTCGGTATCCTGATCGTCGGCGCCATTGTTGCCGGTGGCGCGCTTTGGCTTGAGTTTACCTTTTCTCCCCCGCTCTGGGTGCAGGCTGCCATCTGGATCCCCGGAATCGCAGTTCTAAGCCTGGGATTCCTGCGCCTGGCCAAGGCGCTGCTCGTGGTACTTCAGTATCGCAATCAAGCCCAAGAGGGGCGGCGGGTGAAGTGAAGCGGCTCTACTTCCAACCCATCCCCTCACTGACCGCGGTGTTCGCCGTAATGCTCGCCCTGCTGATCGGTCTGGGCGTGTGGCAGATCCAGCGTCTGCACTGGAAGCTTGCCCTGATCCGTACGGTCCACGACCACATGACCGGTCCCGCCCTTACTTTGCATCAGGCCCTGGCGATGGGGATCGCCAAGGCCCAGTATCACCGCGTCGCATTGGTCGGGCATTTTGATAACCGCAAAGAGGTCTATGTCTATACGGTTACCTCGGAACGGCCTGTCTATCACGTACTAACCCCCTTCATCGTGACAGGAGAAGGCGGACGGGCGATCATGGTCGACCGCGGCTATATCCCCTTGAATCTGAAGGCCCCCGAGACCCGGCCTGGCGGGGAACTGAAGGGGACTGTGCGCGTCGTCGGGATCTGGCGTCACAGCTACCAGCCAGGTCTGTTTACGCCGGCCCCGAATCTCAAGGCCCGGGAATGGTTCGTACGCGACGCGGCGGGCATCGCCCGGGCTGATGGGGTCAAACTGATTGCGCCTGTGCTTCTCGAAGCCGATGCCGCCCCCAATC
>JAGWRJ010000345.1 GCA_028869725.1 Alphaproteobacteria bacterium
CGCCCCAGCACTATCTTACGATCAACGCGGTACCCACACCTGCAAGCGCGCCGATTCCCACCACGACAACGGGCGGCGCGCGCCAGACGACCAGGAGCACAAAGCCGATCAGCGCAACTGCCATATCGGCCGGAGCATGAACGGCACCCGTCCAAACGGGATTGTAGAATGCAGCGCCCAGAAGCCCAACCACAGCCGCATTGACGCCCCGCATCACAGCCTGTGCGGGCTGCTGCTTGCGCAGAGCATCCCAAAACGGCAAGGCTCCTAAGACGACCAGGAGCCCCGGCAAGAAGAGGCCGACCAAGCCAAGCGCCGCGCCGGCCAGGCTATGCGGCGAAGGTCCGACCACCGCGCCGAGATAGGCGGCGAAGGTGAAGAGCGGTCCCGGGATCGCCTGAGCGGCGCCATAGCCCGCCAGGAAGGCGTTGTCGCTCACCCAGCCCGGCGTGACGAACGCCTCGCGCAGCAGCGGCAGAACCACATGGCCGCCGCCGAAGACCAGCGCACCAGAACGGTAGAACGCCTCGAACAGGGCCAATCCCGTCCAGGGCAGAACGAGCCGGAGAAGAGGAAGGCCCACGAGGATGAGCGCGAAGACCGCCAGCATCGCAGCCCCAGTCCTGTGTGAGAACGGAACAGAAAGATGTCCGGTCAAAGAGGGAGCGGCCCCTTTGCGGCAGAGCCAATATCCCGCCGCACCACCGATGGCGATCGCCGCGATCTGCATGGCGGCTGATGTGCTCAAAAGAACGATCAAGGTCGCGACGGTGGCGATCGAAGCGCGTTCGCGATCGGGGCAAAGGGTGCGGGCCATGCCCCACACTGCCTGCGCCACAATGGCGACCGCGACGAGCTTCAAGCCGTGGATCAACCCTGTCCCAAAGGGACCTCCGAGTTCGGTGGCGGCGTAGGCGAACGCAACCAGGGCGCAAGCGGACGGAAGCGTAAAGCCGGTCCAAGCCGCCAGGGCGCCCAAATAGCCGGCGCGCAGAAGACCGATCGAGAAACCCACCTGGCTGCTGGCGGGACCAGGAAGAAATTGGCACAAGCCGACAAGATCGGCATAGGCCTGCTCGTCGAGCCAGCGCCGACGAACGACGAACTCCTCTCGAAAATATCCGATATGCGCAATCGGGCCGCCGAAACAGGTCAGGCCCAATCGCAAAAACGCAGACAGAACCTCAAGCGGCGATCCAACCGAGTGGTCGACATTTGCAGCCAGATCAGCGTCAGCCTCGGCAAGTCCGTCATTCGCGTCAGCGACCATATCGTCAGGTCCGACTATGCGTAGTTGAACAGCGCCATGAAGCCGAAATCCATGTGCAGCTGCTGATGGCAGTGGAAGAGCGTCGCCCCCGGATTGTCGGCGACGAAATCGAACTCGGCTTCCTGGTAGCCACCCAGCATGACGACGTCCTTCATCACGCCGGCCGTCTTCTTGCCGGCGATGCGGGTGAGCTCGAAACTGTGGCGGTGCAGGTGCAGCGGATGGATGTCGTCGCTGCCATTGCGGAATTTCAGGCGGTAGCGCCGCCCTTCATGGATCGTGTAGGCGGGCTCAAGCGTGCTGGGCGAGAAGGCTTTCCCGTTCAACGTCCACAGATTGAAGCCATGGTCGGCCGCATTGTGCTTGACCACTGTGATCTCGATCGTCTCGTCGGGCGCCGCTGCGCGGCCGCCCGGCTTGCCGAACAATGTGTAGTCCCAACGAAACGGGTTCGGCGTCGCCCATTGCGGCTGACCGCTCTGGCCGGCATATTCGACGACGATGCCCATGCCGTGTCCGCGGTCGTCATCGGAGAGATCGCCCATCACCCAAACGCCGGGACGGTTCATCTCGACGATCGCAGAGACACGCTCGGCGGTGCCCAGCCACAACACCGGCACTTCGGCTTGGGTCGGCGCGGCATTGCCGTCGAGCGCCACGACGCGGAAGCGATGGCCTGGCAGTGCGAGGCTGCGGATCTCGGTCGCGCTGGCATTCAGTACGTGAAACAACACGCGCTCGCCCTGGCGCACGCGGATCGGTTCGCCATGTCCCAGCATCTTGCCGTTGATGCTGAACAGCGCATAGCCGACTTCATAGCCTTTGGTCTTCTCTTTCGCTTCCTCGTCGGCCTTCCTGCCGATCTGCTGAAGCGGCGCCAGCATCGTTCCCGTGAGCGCATCGAGCGCCATGTCGCCGCCTTTGCTGAAGGTCGGGCCGAATTCCTTGAGCACCAGGAAAATCTCCCGGTCATAGGCGCCGGGATTGTCGGCCGGTTCGATATAGACCGGCCCAGCCAGGCCGGTGTAGGTGCCGCGATCGAGGTTGGCCCCGGCGTAGATATGGGTGTGATAGAAGCGGAAGCCCGAGGGCTTGGGCACAAACGCGATCCGGCGCATGGCGTGCGGCGGGATGAAGGGGGTGCCCTCCTCCGCAGCGCCATCGACACCGCTCGGGATCATCTGGCCGTGCCAGTGGACGAGTTCGGGAACGTCGGTGTCGTTATGGATGTCGACGACGACCGGCTTGCCTTCCTTCAGGCGGATGAGCGGTCCGGGAAACTGATCGTTGTAGAGCGTGGTCGAAACGATCTGGTCGGGCGCGAGCTCCACCAGCCCCGTCCCGATCCGGAGTGTGTAATCGGCCCTTTCAAGACGGTCATGCGCGGACGCCTTCGCCGCTATCGGCATGGCTGCCGCCAATGGCAGGAAGCCCGCTCCCCTGAGCAATGTTCGGCGGTCCATAGGCATAGGCCGGCTCCTTTGTGGGACGCGCGTCGGGCGCCTCAATCCTCGAAGAGTTCCCCAAACAGCTCACGGACTTTAATCTTGGCGTCCGCGAGCGCCTTGCGCCCAGCCGCTGTCGCCCGATAGATCCGACGCGTGGCGCGGCCCGCAGGCTTGGCCGTCGATTTCAGAAGGCCGCGCTCTTCAAGGCCGTGCAAAAGCGGATAGAGCGTACCTGCACTGAGCTGATAGCCGTGCCGCGCCAGCTCCTCGATCATCGCCAATCCGTAAATCGGCCCTTGGGCAGCGTGGTGCAGGACATGGAGCTTAATCAAACCGGCATAGAGATATCGGTCATCCGACATGACTATCGCCGTCACTGTTCGCCCGCGATCGCGCGCCTTGCCACCGCTGCAACCGCAGCCGCTCGAGGCAATTTCTTTTGTTCCGGGCTCTTGCGGTCATGGCGGCACCGCGCAATTTCTCTCTCGACTTCCGATATCGAACATCGATATATAAGGGCCCGGCCGGTGAGAGCGCAAGGCTGATTTCACACGTGGTCGAGGACTACACTGCAACAGCCCACAATAGTCATGGCATGGCGCAACAATGGCGCAGGCTTTGCGGCCTTGAATTGCGGAGCCTGATGGATGGTGCCGCGCGGCCCTGCGGCCTCCGAAATCGATCCGTGCGCATGAGGCTCGCCCCAATACCCCTTCCGGCACCACATACACGGACAATGTGCGACGGCCACTCCGAGCCCCGGTGGGTAACCCAATGACCGGCGCGCGCGCGCATTTTTCCAAGCAACTCAAAGCGCTGCCGCGCGGGGTCTGGATGCTGGGCCTCGTCAGCCTCCTTATGGACACATCATCCGAGCTGATCCATAGCTTGCTGCCGGTGTTCCTGGTATCGACCCTGGGCGCAAGTATGACCGCCGTCGGCCTCGTGGAGGGAATCGCCGAAGCGACAGCGCTCATTGCCAAGGTGTTCTCCGGCACGCTCAGCGACTATCTCGGTCGGCGCAAGTTCCTCACGGTCCTTGGTTATGGCCTTGCCACACTCGCCAAGCCGCTTTTCCCGCTTGCCGACAGCATCGCCACGGTTCTGCTCGCCCGTTTCGTCGACCGCATCGGCAAGGGTATCCGCGGCGCGCCACGCGACGCGCTCCTCGCCGATATCATACCGCCGTCGCTGCGCGGGGCGGGCTTCGGTCTGCGCCAATCGCTCGACGCGGCCGGAGCGGTGGCAGGTCCGGCGCTCGCCATCGGTGCGATGATCTATTTTTCCGATCACATACGCGAGGTGTTCTGGGTGGCGCTGCTCCCGGCCGCGCTATCCGTCACGATCCTGGTCATCTTCGTCCAAGAACCCGAGCGCAAGATGAATGCCGGTGCGGAGCGGCTGCATTTCACCGATCTCCGCGAGCTTCAAGGCGCGTTCTGGGGTGTCGTTGTGATTGGCGCGGTCTTGACGCTTGCGCGCTTTAGCGAAGCCTTCCTGGTTCTGCGCGCCAGCGATCTGGGCTTGCCCCTGACCCTCGTGCCCCTCGTCATGATCGTCATGAGCATCGCTTATTCCGCGTCTTCCTATCCTGCTGGCCGCTGGTCAGACCGCATCGGCCGGCGCAAGGTTCTGCTGGCAGGCATTGGATGCCTCTTGATATCTGACATTGTCCTCGCTCTGGCGTCCCATCTTGTGATGGTCTTCGCCGGCATCGTGCTCTGGGGCCTGCATATGGGGTTCACGCAGGGTCTGCTTGCGGCCATGGTCACCGATGTCGCGCCTCAACGCCTTCGCGGCACCGCGCTTGGGCTGTTCAATCTCGTATCTGGCGTGGTCATGTTGGGAGCCAGCCTCCTTGCCGGGCTCCTCTGGGACCGGTTCGGACCAATTGGAACCTTTGGTGCCGGCGCGGTCCTGAGCGCCATCGCCCTCTGCGGTCTTGTTCTTTACGGCACCAGTCGTCCGAGCGCCCCTCGTCCGCCACACCATTCGCAAGGCTGAACGCATCCTACGCCGATCGCCTCACGGTCCCTGGACTGGGCGGCAGACCGCGGTACGGACATAGACCTCTCGTGGGAGCGATGACGCCTGCATCCTCGGTGGAAGCCGCGGTGCCGCTGTCAAGAATAATTACCGGATGTCGATTCTCCACACACAATCCCGCCATCCGTGGCAGAGACAGCAGCACGGGAGGGATCAAGGTTGGCAAAAAACAACCTGCGCAACGCTTGGTGATGACACCAATGGAACGGACACTGCCACCCTCCGTCCTCACGAGGTACCGCTATGAAACGCTCCGCCTCCAAGATTGTTTGCCGCTCGCTACTACCCGCGGCCCTCAGCATCGCGCTGGGTGCGTCCATTGCGCCGGCTCTCGCCGCATCCGCGCATAGCCAGCCAGCCACCTACAAAATCACGAAGACAGTGTCCCTCGGCGCGCCGAACCGTTGGGATTATCTCCACTATGACTCGGTCACGGGCCGGGTCTACATCGCGCACGGCTCCGTAGTGACCGTCGTCGACGGCCGGACAGGCAAAATCATCGGGTCCGTGACAGGCATGCCCGGCGGCACGCATGGGATCGCATTTTCGCATGCGACCGGTCAGGGCTTTACTGATGACGGCAAGGCGGCTGAGGCCGTGGCCTTCGATCTGAAAACCCTGAAGGTCACTAAGCGAATCAAGGCGGAACCCGACGCCGACGGCATCATCTATGATCCGGTCAGTCAGCATATCTTTGTCATTGACGGGGACTCCGGCGCTCTGACCGTGATCGATCCCAAGACCGATAAGGCCATCGCCACCGTCGATGTCGGCGCGCCTCTTGAGTTCGGCGTATCGGGACACAATGGCAAGCTTTATGTCGATGGCGTCGAGAAGCATAACGTTGTCCGGATTGATACCAAGACGAACACAGTTGATGCGCGCTGGGCCATGCCGGCATGCTCGCACCCCCGCGGGCTCGCCATCGACAGGGCCCATCATCGCCTGTTCGCGACCTGCGCCAATGCCAAGATGATTGTGCTCAATGCCGACACTGGAAGTATCGTTGCGCGCCTGCCCATCGACAAGGGTTCGGTCTCCGCCCGCTTCGATCCAAAGCGCGAACTCGCGTTCAGCTCCAATTTTTCGGGAATGCTATCGGTGATTCGTGAAGACAGTCCCGACAAATACTCGGTGCTCGCGCCTGTCAAAACGGCACTCGGCGCCCGCACGATGGGGCTGGACGTGAAAACGGGGCGGGTCTTCCTGGCGGCTGCCGATGTTAAGGTCAATCAAGCGGCCTCCCCCAAGGATTACCACCATCGCTATCACATCGTCCCGGATTCCTTGAAGCTCTATATGCTGGATCCGGTTCGCTAAATTTTGCCCCCGCGGCGTCTCCAGACGTCGCGGGGGTATCAGAAATTGCGGCTAGGCAATGCGAACAGGACCCCGTAGGGTTGCGGCTGGACAATTGTCTAAGGGCCATCCTTAGCCCGGCCATCGCCGTTTCGCGCCATCCCGCCGATCTATGCTTGCGACGCGCCCACAGCGCGTGGTGCTAGACGTTCAAGTATCACCGGCATCGCCAGCAGCACCAGTGGCAACTGCACAATAATGCCAGCGATGATCGCGATGGCGAGTGGTTGCAGCATCTGGTCTCCAGAGCCGCTGATGGCGGCCCCAAGCGGCAACAGGGCGAGCACCATGGCAAGCGTGCTCATCACGATGGGCCGCAACCGGTTCACCGCTGCAGACCGCAAAGCCTCGCGCCTTGGCATTGTCTTTTCCAGTTCCTGACACTCCGAGGCATAGAAAATCGCCATCTCGGTGCCGATGCCGATGATCATGACCATGCCCATCATGGCGGTGATGTTGAGTTCGATGCCGGTGAGCCATAGACCGACGAAGACTGCGCTGCTCGAGACCACCGCACTGGCGATAATCACAATGGGCAGCAGAAACTCATTGTAAAGGAACAGAAGCAAGATGAATTCCGCGATCGCCCCTGCGGCGAACACACGGATCATGCCTGCAGCCGCCATCTGCTGCTGCTTGTACTGTCCGCCGATCGAGTAATAGACACCCTTCGGCAGGGCTCCCGCCTTCGCCAGAACCTTTTGGACCGCGGCGATCGTCGATCCCAAATCATGGCCACCACCGATCTCAGCTGTGATGGGTACGATCTGAGCGAGATTGTCGCGCGTGATCTGCGGCTGACCGGCGACGAACGCGATTTTGGCCACCTGCTTCAACGGGAAGACGCGCCCATTGGGCGAATGAATCAGGATCTTTCCGAGCTGGTCACGATACAATTTTTCGCGGAGCGGGTTGAGCCAGAGGCGCACGCCGACGTCCTGAACCTCGCCCAGATATTTGGTCACCACCGCGCCATTGAGATAGTGATAGACCTGTGCCCGGACCTCGTCCGGCGTCATGCCCTGGCTGGCGGCGGCCGCGGGATCGACATGGATTTCGAGCGCATCGCCAGCCGGGATCACGCCGTTATTGACGGATGCTGGCACGATGCCCGGCACTTTGGAGATCGCGTCGGCCACTTTGGGCGCGAGACTGTCGAGAATATTTGGATTGCCTGCGCTCAGCGCGATTACCACGGGCTGACGCCGCCCCACCATGTCGCCGATCATATCGCTCAAGAGCTGATGCGGATCGAGTTCGATGCCCGGAACCATCGTTGTGATCTCGGCCGTAAGGCCATCCATGACTGTCCCGATTGGCGGGCGTTTGGACGGGGGAACGAGCTTGACAAAGAAGTCGCCTTGATAGCTCTCGATCAGATCGCCGCCGAGCCCGGCGCCGGTACGGCGTGAATAGGTCTCCACATAGGGACTCTTTTTGAGGATCGCCTCGACCTGCTGGAGCTCCCGATTGGTCTCGACCAGCGAGGTGCCGGGCTGCGTCTGGTAGTCGATCACGAAGCCGCCTTCGTCCATCCGAGGCAGGAAGCCGGTGCCAACATGGCCGTAGGCCAAATAGCCAAGACCCACGAGAAGGGCGGCGCCGACGACGACCCAAAGCGGACGCGCCATCAGGCGATCGAGGAGACGTGCATGGGTGCGCACCAGCCAGGTCTCGCGGCCATGGCTCGGGTCCTGCCACTTCTGAAAATCGATTGCCATGCGCGCCAGGAGCGGGACGACCAGCGCGGTGAGGATGTAGGAGATGATAAGCGCCGAGGCCATCGTCAGTGACAGGAATTTGAAGAAGGCACCAGTGACGCCGCTCAGAAAAGCCAATGGAACAAAGATGATGATGGTGGCAAAGCTCGACCCGAACAGGGGCGACAGGAATTCCCGCGCCGCCTGGAGCACGGTTCGCTTCGGGTCTTCGACGCCAGGTGCGCCTGAACGGCGCGCGATGTGCTCGATCATCACGATGGCATCGTCGATCAACAGACCGATGGCCGCCGCAATCCCGCCGAGGGTCATGATGTTGAAACTGAGGCCCAAGCCATAGAGGAGCAGGACTGTGATCAGCACGGAGACCGGCACGATCACCATCGCCACGGCGGTGACCCGCCAGTTGCGTAGGAAGCCCCACACAACAAAGGCAGCAAAGACGATGCCGATCAGGATCGCCTCTTCCACTGCGCTGATGGACGAGCGCACGAGTTCGGTCTGGTCGTACCATTTGACCAGATGGATCGAACTCGGCTGGGTCTTCATGAAGGACTTCAACCGGGCCTCGACCTTCCTGGCCAGCGAGAGGGAATCGGCGCTGTCCTGCTGATAGACGTCGACCTGGACGGCGGGTTTGCCATTGTCATTGACGAGCAGCCACTGCGGCACCGTGCCCATTTGTACGGTGCCCAGATCGGACAGGCGGATCATACCGCCCTTCGGCGTTCTGATCGCCATGTTGGAGACCGACTTCACTGAGGCAAAGGCGTTGTTGTCGATGACGAGGTAGAGCAGATCATTGTCTTCCAACCGCCCGACCGCACTGATCGCGTTGGTGGCCGAGATGGCGCTCGAGACCTGATCGAGCGTCAACCCATAGGCGGCGAGTTTTTCCGGACTGATCTTGACCTGCACTTCCGGTGTCTGCCCGCCGAGGATACCGACTCGCCTGATCCCCTGGATCCCGGTGAGCAGCGGAGTGAGCTGATATTTGGCCAGACGCTTGAGGTCCGAGGGCGATTGCTTGTCCGAGATGAGCGCATAGGAGACGAACGGCATGATGATCGTCGGGCTCATCTGGATGGCGTCGTAGGTCGTGCCCTGAGGCAAGTCAGGGAGTTTCTGGGCCAGGGCGGTGTCGACCCGCAAGAGTGCCTGGTTCATGTCGAAGCCCCAGGGGAAATCGACGAAGAGCTCGGCCG
>JAGWRJ010000346.1 GCA_028869725.1 Alphaproteobacteria bacterium
CAGGCCTGCTCAATGATGGGCCCCGAATCGAGTTCGGGTACGACAAAGTGGACGGTGCAGCCGGACACCCGCACGCCTGCGGCCAGGGCCTGAGCCTGCACGTTGATGCCCTTGAACGCAGGCAGCAAAGAGGGATGGATATTGATCAGTCGTCCCTGCCAGGCGCGGACGAAGCCATCTGACAGAATGCGCATGAAGCCGGCCAGGCAGACAAGTTCAATGCCGTGCTGGCGCAAGGTGGCATCAAGTTCGGTATCGAACTGTTCGCGCGTCTTGCCGTGGTGGGGAATGATCGTAACCGCAATGTTTCTGGCCTGCGCCAGCGCAATGCCGCTGGCGCCGGGTTGGTTCGAGATCACAAGTGCGATGTCTGCCGGAAAGTCGGGATGCGTTGCCGCCTCGATCAGCGCGGTCATGTTGCTGCCGCGGCCGGAAATCAGAACGGCAGTGCGTTTGGTCGTCACAGCGAAAGGGCGCCCTGATAGTGCACACCTGAAGATCCGTCGCTGCGCACCAGCCGGCCGATTCGATAGGCGCGCTCGCCTGCCATGCCGAACGCATCAAGGGCGTGGCCAGCCTTGTCCGCGTCGCAGACTGCAATCAGTCCCAGGCCACAATTGAAGGTACGCAGCATCTCTTCGGGGGCAATCCTGCCTTCCTGCGAGAGCCAGGAGAACACGGCGGGCACGGGAAAACTCGACAGATCGATTTCGGCACTGAGCCCGTCGGGAAGAGCCCGCGGCAGGTTCTCGGTGATGCCACCACCCGTAATATGGGCAAGCCCCCGGATCGCGCCGGTATGGATCGCCTCCAGCGCGGCCTTCACGTAGAGCCGTGTCGGGGTCATCAGGGCCTCGCCAAGGCTCATGCGGGGAGCAAAGGGTGCCGGCGCACCAAGCTGAAGCCCACTCCTCTCTACGAGGCGGCGCACGAGCGAGTAGCCGTTGGAGTGCACCCCGGAAGAGGCGACGCCGATCACCACATCGCCTTCGCGCATGGCAGACAGCTTCGGCAGTACCGCACCACGCTCGACCGCGCCCACGGTAAACCCTGCCAGGTCGAAATCTCCCTTGGCGTACAGGCCCGGCATTTCCGCGGTCTCCCCGCCAATCAGGGCGCAGCCGGCTGCCTTGCAGGCCCTGGCAATACCCTCGATGACCCGTGCCGCCGCATCCACCTCGAGGCGACCGCATGCGTAATAGTCGAGGAAGAACAGGGGTTCGGCGCCCTGGACGACAACGTCGTTGACGCACATTGCCACCAGGTCCTGGCCGATGCCGTCATAAAGTCCCGTGTCGATGGCCAGTTTCAGCTTCGTTCCCACCCCGTCGGTGGAGGAAATGAGGACCGGATCGCGAAATCCGGCGGCCTTGAGATCGAACAGCCCGCCGAAGCCACCGAGCTCGGCATCGGCGCCGCTGCGGCGGGTGGCCTTGGCAGCGGGGGCAATGCGCGCAACCAGCGCCTCGCCGGCATCAATGTCGACACCGGCGTCCCGGTAGGTAAGACCCTTGTCCCTGTCGCCTGTCATGGCTCATTCCTCGAAGCGGGAAGGGGTTTACGAGTGCCCGGGCGCGTGCGCAAGCCAGCGGTGCGCCTTTCTTCGCCCGGCGCCGGCCACTATAGTGCACCCCTTCGCCCGTCAGCAGGTTCTATATGCGCACTCCGCTTGCTTTTGCTCTGATGTTCGCCGCAGCCATCCTTCTTGTGTGCCCTGCTCTGGCGGCAAGCCCGTTCGATGTCACCGAGACCGTAAAGGGCTCGGGCGCCTCATCGAGCGAGGCCTACCACAGTGCGGTCGCCAGTGGCCGGCGCAAGGCCTGGGTGGAACTGGTGCATCGGCTTACGCCGCAAAGCGAGTGGGGGGCGCTTACGGCGATCGATGACAGCACGCTACAAAGCATGGTGCGCAATTACCAGTTTGCCAATGAGGCCCGCTCGACCACCCGCTACGTTGCGACCGTGACCTATGTGTTCAATGAGCCCCTCGTGCGCAGCTATTTCCGCAGCAACAATATCGCCTATTCGATGGCCTCTGCGGCGCCCATGCTGGTGGTGCCGATGTCTCCCGCCTATGACCCCGCATCCCCCTGGACGAAGGCCTGGACCGACATCAATTCAGTCGGTGGCGTGGTGCCACTCGTTCTGCCTGAGGCCGACCCGCTCAACCGTGCGGTCCTGAGCGTGATCGGCTTCGCGCGTGCGCGCTGGAGCGATGTCGCCCCGGCGGCAGAGCGAGCCCATGCCGGTGAAGTGGCGGTTGTGCAGGCCGGGCCGGGTCTTCCTGGTCATCTCGCGGTGGGGATCCGGGTTCTCTACCCCAACCAGCCTGCCCAGGCGCTGACGCCGCTCGACATCCCGATTGCCGCCAATCTGACACCGGCACAAGCCTATGGGCTTGCCGCTCAGGCCGCGGCCAAGGCGATCGAGAAAGCCTGGACCGCCAATACGGCTGTCGATTTCGCCAAACCGTCGACGCTGACCGTCAATATTTCAGTTCCGTCGCTCGCTGCCTGGGGCACGATACAAAAGCACCTTGAAAAGCTGCCAGTCGTTGAAGCGGTTCGCATCAACGCGGTTGAAATCGGACAGGTTCAGGCCGATATCGATTACGCAGGAACACAGGCGCAGCTGAGCGCATTCCTCGATCGGGCAGGTTTTGCATTGACCAACCGCAATGGCGATTGGTGGCTTGATCCGGCGTCTGCGCTTGCCTCCACGGGTTCAAGGTGACGCGTCAGAATTTCAATTTACCCAATTTCCTAACCGGCTTGCGCGTGCTGGCAGCGCCGCTGGTGGCGCTCATGCTCTTGGAGGGTCATGACGCAGCGGCGCTATTGCTGTTTGCTGCTGCAGGTCTCAGCGATGCGGCCGATGGCTGGCTTGCCAAGCAGTTCGGCTGGACTACCCCGCTGGGGCGTCTGCTCGATCCGGCAGCAGACAAGCTGCTGATGCTGTTTGCGTTCGGGACGCTGGCAGTGGTCGGTGCGGTGCCGTTGTGGCTTGCTGCGGTGGTGATCGGGCGCGACGGTCTGCTCATTCTGGGCTTTGGGCTGGCCTGGACATTGGGGCGGCCCTTCGCAATCGAGCCGTCGGCGATCGGCAAAGCCTCCACCGTGCTGCAGGTGGTCTTCG
This sequence comes from Alphaproteobacteria bacterium, assembly GCA_028869725.1. Classification (GTDB taxonomy): domain Bacteria; phylum Pseudomonadota; class Alphaproteobacteria; order Micropepsales; family Micropepsaceae; genus Rhizomicrobium. The sequence continues at coordinate 3,136 of JAGWRJ010000346.1, forward strand.
TGGCGGTCACGCTGGCGGCACTCAGTCTCGGACTGAACTGGCCTTTTGGGCGCACGGCGCTCATGGCCGGGGTTGCCGCACTGACCGTGGGATCGGGGTGTCTCTACGCGGTCCGCGGCCTGCAGGCACTGGCCTGCTGGGCGCGTGCGACCTGAGGCCAGCTCCCGTGGCATCGCAACTGCCCCTGCCGTTTGTTCCCGACCCGCGACTGACGCGGGAGGCCTTCATTGTGGCCGAGGCCAATGCACAGGCCGTGCGGTTCATCGATCGCTGGCCGGACTGGCCGGCGCCGG
>JAGWRJ010000005.1 GCA_028869725.1 Alphaproteobacteria bacterium
CCCAGGTGTCCGAATGTGAAATTATAGGCAAAGCCGATCGTCTCGAGGACCGGGATCTTCTTCATAGGGCGCAGCTCCGCTGGGCGGCAGCGCGCCCGCAAAATAACACGACATGAAAATGTCTAGCGGCAGTCTACCGCCGTGACTAGGGCTGCGCCAATCATCGCCCACCCGCCACTGTGGAGATGACCGCGTAACCCACTCCACAGGAAAGGACCTTGCGCGCAGGCAGCTGCAGCAGAGTCCCCTGACATTCAGCCTCGCTCTGTTTCGCGCCACGCGCACGATCGGCGTCCGTTGCGGTCAGGGCGCCCTTCACGCACATCACCGCTCACGAAAAACCAGAACCGTCGCCGGGATCGCGCGCAGACATCGCCGGCACAGTCGCCGATACGCGACGGCACATGGGTCGGCACGATGCGGACAATCCTCCACGGCGGACACAGCCCCCCCCTTGCGGCAGGCCAGCGCCGTCCATTTGCACCCTTGGCGCCGTGGTGACAGTCTGTCAGCCACTGGCTAAGCTCCAGGGAGCAGGCTTTGGGGACGACACCATGAAAGATTACGCAGAACACGATGGACTTGGACTTGCCCGGCTGGTTCGCAACAAGGATGTCCATGCCAGCGAACTCGTTGAAGAAGCCATCCGGCGGGCGGAGCGGGCGCAGCCCAAGCTCAATGCCATCGTGTTTCGCGATTATGATGCGGCGCGCAAAACCGCGGCTACGCCCACGGAAGGCCCGTTCATGGGCGTTCCCTTCTTTCTGAAGGACATCTTGGCCGTCGCGAAGGGCATGCCGACACGCCAGGCAAGCCGCTTCCTGCCGAACATTCCGAGCGATCACGACAGTGAACTGACCGCGCGCTTCCGCCGCGCCGGGCTCGTCATTCTGGGCAAAACCAATGTTCCCGAATTCGGGCTGGTGGCAACGACCGAATCGAAGCTCTACGGCCCTGCGCACAATCCGTGGAAGCTCACCCACTCGACGGGTGGCTCCTCAGGAGGCTCGGCCGCGCTGGTTGCCGCCGGCGTCGTACCTTTTGCTCACGCCAATGACGGTGGCGGTTCGATCCGCATTCCAGCCGCCGCATGCGGGCTGGTCGGCCTGAAACCGACACGCGGCCGCATCAGCTTCGGCCCGGATTTTGGCGATTCTCTGGACGGCCTGGCGAACGAACTGGTGGTCAGCCGCACCGTACGTGACACCGCCGCAGCGCTTGATGCGGTCCAGGGCAATGTCGCAGGCGATCCCTACTTTGCGCCGCCGCCGACAGCGTCCTATCTGGCCTCCATCGACCGGCCGCCGGCATCCTTGCGCATCGGCGTTGCCACGACGACGCTCGATGGCCGTCCCCTTCACCCCGACTGCACCGCTGCGGTGAAGAATACTGCGAAACTGCTCGAGGGCCTCGGTCATCACGTCGAGGAAGCCGCCCCCAAGCTCGACCAGGCTGCTCTTATTCCCGCCTTCATGACCTATTGGTGCGCACATCTTGCAGCCGGTATCGATGCAGTCGCCCAGCTGACGGGACAGACGCCAGCCCGTGACGGATTCGAGGGCATGACCTGGGGCCTCTATCTGGCCGGCAAAGAGATCAGCGCTGTGCAGTATCTTCATGCCAAGGATGCGCTGCAAAGGGCCGGACGCGAGGCAGCGCACTTCCACCAGACCTATGATGTGTGGCTGACCCCGGTTCTTGGACGCCCGCCTGTGGCACTGGGCAGCTTCAACTTCGAAGAAACCGATCCAGTCAAAGCGTTCGCGCCCATGATCGACTATGTGCCGTTCACGGCAATGCAAAATGCCACCGGCCAGCCGGCAGTCAACGTTCCGCTCTACTGGAACAGCGAGGGACTTCCGATCGGCACGCAGTTTGTCGGCCGCTTCGGTGACGAGGAACTCCTGCTCCAGCTCGCCCGCCAGCTCGAAGAGGCCCAGCCCTGGGCGCAGCGCTATCGCACTGTCGAGATCTGACATGGCCCTCGCAGAGTATGAAACGCTCGACGGCCTGGCATTGGCCGAGCTCATTGCCGGACGACAGATCAGCGCTCTTGAAGTCATCGACAGCGCCATCGCACGCGCCGAAGCGCTCAATCCCAAGCTGAATGCCATCGTCTTCGCCGATTTCGAACGGGCCCGCGCCTGCGCCCGCAGGCAGGACCCGCCAGGCCCGTTTCATGGTGTCCCTACCCTGCTTAAAGACATGAGCGCCGGCGCTGAAGGCATGCCGACGCGACTTGGCTCGGCGATGACGCCGGCGCGTCCGGCCGACCACGATTCAGTCGTGGTCGCCCGCCTGCGTGCGGCCGGTATTGTTCCTCTGGGCAAGACCAATGTTCCGGAATTTGGCATCCTGCCGACCACCGAATCAAGGCTCTATGGTCCGGCACACAATCCCTGGAACCTCGCATTCTCAACCGGCGGTTCCTCGGGCGGATCAGCTGCTGCAGTCGCTGCCGGCATCGTACCCTTTGCTCACGCCACAGATGGTGGTGGCTCGATCCGCATTCCTGCATCGTGCAACGGCCTTGTAGGCCTTAAGGTGAGCCGCGGGCGCGTACCACAGGGACCAGATGCGACCGACCGACTGCTGGGACTTTCGGTCGATCACGTGGTGAGCCGATCGGTGCGCGACAGCGCCGCACTGCTTGACCTTTTCGCCGTCCCCGATTTTGGCGATCCCTATTTTGCCCTTCCGGCGCCGGACTCCTATCTCGCGTCCTTGCACGATGCGCCACAGCGCCTGCGCATAGCCGTCGCACTGCGCCGACCCGATGGCAGCGCTTTGCATCCGCAGGTCGAAGCCGCCATACGTAGTGCAGCGCGTCTGTGCGAAAGTCTGGGCCATCACGTCGAGGAAGCATCGCCGGCCTTTGATCATGAACTCCTCGCGCAGGCATTCATGACCTTGTGGGCGGCGGGTACAGCCTATGGCGTTCGGGGCCTTGCGCGAGCGACCGGACAAACTCCGTCCACGGTACTGCTCGAAGGCCTGACCTTTGCGCTCTACGAGCGCGGTCTTGGCGTCAGCGCCGTCGAACAGAGCTGGGCACAGCAGACCCTGTACACAAGTGCGCGCACCGCAGCACATTTCCATCAGAGCTACGATCTGTGGCTGACCCCGGTCCTGGCCACCCCGCCCATGGCGCTTGGTACCATCGACGTTGAAGAACAGGACCTGCAGAAGGCCTTCGCACCCGTCATCGACTATGTCCCCTATACTGCCATCAGCAATGGCACGGGCCAGCCTGCAATCGCGCTCCCGCTTCACTGGACGCAGGACGGACTTCCGGTCGGCGTGCAGTTTGTGGCCCGCCATAGCGCCGAACTGCTGCTGCTGCAATTTGCGGCGCAGATCGAGCAGGCGGCACCCTGGTCCAAGCGGCATCCTGCCATCTGAAGACGAAGGAACAGATATCATGGCTTTTCCAGAGTATGCCCACTATGACGCCACCGGCCTTGCCCATCTCGTACGCCGAGGCGAGGTCAGCGCGGCCGAACTCGTCGAAGAAGCCATCACGCGCATCGAGCGACACAACCCCACGCTCAATGCTGTCGTCTACAAGGCCTATGACGAGGCGCGCGGCTGCGCGAAAGGTCACTTGCCCGACGGCCCATTCAAAGGCGTGCCCTTTCTCATCAAGGACATCAACGTTCCGGTGCGCAACTGGCCGATGAGCAATGGCTCTGCCTATCTTAAGGATTATGTCAGCGACGCCGACTGCGAACTCACCGAACGATATCGGCGCAGCGGTGTCGTGCTGCTTGGCAAGACAAACACGCCCGAATTCGGGATCCCGGGCACGACAGAAGGACGCTATCTCGGCATCTGCCGCAATCCCTGGAATCCGGAACACTCCTCAGGCGGATCCTCAGGCGGCGCAGCCGCAGCCGTCGCCAGCGCTATGGTGCCCATGGCTCACGGCTCTGATGGCCTGGGCTCGATTCGCATTCCCGCGGCGCAGTGCGGCCTTGTCGGTCTCAAGCCGAGCCAGGGACGCAATCCCGGCGGACCGGATGATGGCGGGCGGGCACACGGTTTCATCGTCGATCATGTCCTGACACGCAGCATGCGCGATACCGCCGCCATGCTCGATGCCACCGCCGATCCTGAGGACGATGCCCCTTACGCGCCTCTGCACAAGACGCGCCCCTTCGTGGAAGAACTTGATATGCCGGTCGGCCGCCTGCGTATTGCGTTTACGACAGAAGTACCGCGCGAAACCCCACCGCATCCCGATGTGACACGGGTATTCGAGACAACCGTCAAGCTGCTGGGTGAGCTTGGGCACACGATGATCGAACGAAAGACGCTTGGCATCGAGTGGCGTACGCTCTACCGCGCCCAATCCTGCGTGTCGGGCGCGATGTTCGCGGCGTCGGTGGCCCAGTGGACGGAAATACTGGGCCGTGCGCCGCGCGACGAGGACTTTGAACCTCTGGCCCGCGCCTCCTGGCACAGCAGCCGCAAGCTGACCAGCGAACAGATCGGCTGGGGCTTTCAGACCTTGCGGCGGATGTCGCGCGAGCTGCTGCGCCAGTGGCGGCAGTTCGACATCCTCCTGTCGCCCACCACGCTGACGCCACCGCCGAAAATCGGTCACCTGGATCCGGTCGGGGTTGACCCGCGCGAGTTCCATCGGCGGCAGAGTTATGTCTTCGGCTACACGCCACCGGCCAACATGACCGGCCAGCCATCGCTGTCTTTGCCACTGGGCCTTTCCAGCGATGGCCTTCCTGTCGGCATGATGTTTACCGCCCGCTTCGGCGACGAGGCGACCCTGCTCCGCCTGGGCCGTCAGCTGGAAGACGCAGCACCCTGGAACGAGCGTCACGCCCGGCTGTGGGGATAAGGCATATGACGGACGTGCCCGCGACGGGAGCGCGGCATGCGCGCCCTTGCGCATGCGGGCCTTCCGACGGGGTAAGGAGCTGGGGCGCGCACCAGGCAAAGGGCGCCTTTTGAGCGCTGCCTCGATCCATGTGTCCCTTGAACAGACGATCGGGGATCATTAAGCCAGCGGGCACATCGCGTCTTGGACTTTGGGAAACTCACAGGTGCGCAGCATCCACATCATCGGGGGCGGTCTGGCTGGATCGGAAGCCGCCTTTCAGGCAGCTGAGGCTGGCTGTCGCGTCACTCTCCATGAGATGCGCCCTCATACCGCGACCAATGCGCACCAGACCGAAGACCTCGCGGAACTGGTCTGCTCCAACTCGCTGCGATCAGATGATGCCCAGAACAATGCCGTCGGCCTTTTGCACGAGGAGATGCGGCGCGCTGGCTCTCTCATCCTGCATGCAGCCGATGACGCACGCCTGCCCGCCGGCGGCGCTCTGGCCGTAGATCGTCAGGCGTTTTCACAGCGCGTAACCGACGTAATCACGTCACACCCCAATGTTGAAATCCGCCGTGAAGAGGTCACGCACCTGCCGCCTGAGGAATGGGGCTCGACCATTATCGCGACTGGACCTTTGACCGCAGCGCCCCTGGCCGCTGCAATAGCGACACTGACCGGCGAAGCCTCACTGTCCTTCTTTGACGCCATCGCCCCCATCGTCTACCGCGACAGCATCGATTTTGACATCTGCTGGATGCAGTCGCGCTACGACAAGGGAGACGGGGCCGATTACATCAATTGCCCGCTGAACGAGGAGCAATACGCACGATTCCTTGCCGCCCTGCTCGCTGGCGAAAAGACGGACTTCAAGGAGTGGGAGGCATCGACGCCCTATTTTGAAGGCTGCCTGCCAATCGAGGTGATGGCTGCGCGCGGCGCCGATACGCTGCGCTTTGGGCCGATGAAGCCGGTCGGTCTTGCCGATCCGCGCAGCGGCCGGCGCCCGTTCGCCGTGGTGCAGCTGCGCCAGGACAATGCCCTTGGAACCCTGTGGAACATGGTCGGCTTTCAGACCAAGCTGCGCCATAGCGAGCAGACGCGCATTTTTCGCATGATCCCGGGTCTCCAAAACGCCCGCTTTGCCAGGCTGGGCGGACTTCACCGCAACACCTTCATCAATTCGCCGCAGCTCCTCGACGAAACCCTGCGCCTGAAACTGCGCCCAGATATCCGCTTTGCGGGCCAGATCACCGGCGTCGAAGGGTATGTCGAAAGTGCTGCCATCGGTCTTCTTGCCGGCCGTTTTGCTGCCGCCGAAATCCTCGGCGCTGAGCTCAGCTGCCCGCCCGCCACGACCGCGCTCGGCGCCCTCTTGCGGCACATCACCGTCAATGCCGATGCGCGCAGCTTTCAGCCCATGAACATCAACTTCGGACTGTTCCCTGACCTGATCGGCACACGTCACAAAGGGCGCGCGCGTAAGCCCGAACTGAGCGCACGGGCACTTGCAGATCTGCAGCAGTGGCTTTCATAGTGTGCACACCATAACTAGATGCGTGCACGCAGGGCACCTGCAAGCAGTATGAGCTGCCTGCGCCACTGCGCATATTGGGTGCTGTGACGGAACGGCTCAAACCCGCGGCGCAGCATCCGGCGCAGATAAAGCTCGCACAAGGCAGTCGGCAGGACGGCAGGAAGTGCGTCCCGCTCGATCTGGAACGCCCGGGCTGCATCCAGATGCCGAAGTGCCCGCTCACCCAGGGTGTGCAGCGCCTGCGCCAACGCTCTGCCGCCATCGCCGGCAAGCATGCGCTCGCGTGACAGATCAAGCTGGGTCATCAGATCGGCCGGCAGATCGAGCTTGGCCCGGGCGGCACGATAGGGAATGGCGCGCATAACACCGGTAAGGCCATAGGCGATGCCAGCAGCGCGGGAGAGAGGATCAAGGCTGTCGCCTGTCCCAAGAATGCGCGCACCAATGCGCATCACTTCGCCTGCAGTCGCGTCGGCATAGGCTTCAAGTTCCGCCATGTCGGCAAACTGTTCCGCGCTGTCATCCTTCGCACGTGCGTCAATCAGAGCGATGAAGCGGGCTGGATCAGCGTCCGTGTGGGCAAATAGTTCCGCAAGGGCTTCGGCTACATCATGGCGCCGCGGACGCCCCTGGGCCGCTTCATCAACCGCTTCACGCCACCACTGGCGGCGTATCTCGGCCATCATCGGCTCATGCACGCTTTCGGCAATACGGGCGATCTCGTAATTGAAGGCATACAGTGCATGGAGATAGGGCCGAACCGCACCAGGCGCGAACAGAGCCGCCAGGTAGCGGTCGCAATCATGCCGACGTACCAGCTCTTCACAACTTTCCAGTGCCACCCCAGCTACTGCCATCGGTTCCACTCGGACGGGCCGACTGCCGACCACAATCTTCTCTGACGCACAGGACGCCAAAGAGTTCAATCGGTAACGCGGGAACGTTCGCGATTGTGCCGCGCGAACGTCAAAAGAAATCGTGTGCTAGATCGCAAGACGTTTGGGCCGCACTGCCTGGAACCAGCTCACCACAATGAGCCGGGTAACCATCACCGCCGTGAAGAAGGACGTGATGATGCCGATCAGCAGAGTGACCGCAAAGCCACGAATTGGCCCGGAGCCAAGCTGGAACAGGATGGCGGACGCGATGACGTGGGTCATGTTGGCGTCCACGATGGTCGCCATCGCGCGTCTGAAACCCGTGTCGATCGATGCCACGATGGTCCTGCCATTGCGGATTTCTTCGCGTATTCGCTCGTAAATCAGCACGTTGGCGTCAACAGCCATACCCATGGTGAGCACGATACCGGCAATACCTGGCAAGGTGAGCGTGGCCCCCATCATGGTCAGAATGGCAAAAAGCAGGACAACATTCAGCGTCAGGGCAACATCGGCAAACACGCCGAAGAGGCCGTAGCGCAGTACCATGAAGATGACGACCAGGATCAGTCCGCCAATCGCCGAATATTTTCCGGCGCGCACCGAATCCGCTCCAAGTTCAGCACCGACCGTGCGCTCCTCCAGGATCTTGAGAGGCGCCGGAAGCGCGCCGGCACGCAGCAAGAGCGCCAGATCATTGGCGCTCTGCACCGTGAAATTGCCGTCAATACGTCCCGAGCCACCGAGGATGGGCTCCTGAATGACCGGCGCGCTGATCACCTTGTTGTCGAGGACGATGGCGAAACGCTGGCCTACGTTGTTCTTCGTGACATTGGCGAATTGGCGTGCGCCCACTGTGTCGAAGCGGAAATCGACCTCGGGCTGACCAGTCTGCTGATCGATACCGGCCGAGGCATCAACCAGCCGATCGCCCGACACCATGATCCGCCGCTGCACCACGATCGGAATAGGCGGCCCGCCCTTGACCGGATTGCTCTCGTAAAGGAGTTCGTCGCCGATCGGCACAATGCCTTTGACCGCCTCGGGTATGGACGCGCTCTCATCGACGAGCTGGAAGGTCATCTTGGCGGTCTTGCCAAGAATGGCCTTCATGCGGCTGGGATCCTGAAGGCCCGGAACCTGGACCAGGATGCGGTCTGTATCCTGCTGCTCGATGGTCGGCTCGCGCGTGCCCATCGCATCAATGCGCCGGCGTACCACCTCGATCGACTGGCTGACGATCTGCGAGCGCAGCTGGGTGATGTAGCTATCGGTCAGCGTCATGCTGATGACGCTATGACTGGCCGTGATCGCATACTGATGGGCGCCCACCGAGAGCAGGCCTCCGGACGCCGCAGGATTGAGCCGGTCGAGGATCCGGCGGGCCTCGGCCAGCTTGGTCGGATTGATGATTTCGACCGAAGCCGAATTGCCTTTGCTCTCAAGGTTGCGATAGCCGATATCGGACTTGCGCAATTCCATGCGGATGTCCGCGACGAGGGTATTGAGGCGATCCTGGATCACCTTGTCGAGTTCGACCTGGAGCAGAAGATAGGACCCGCCCTGCAGGTCGAGGCCCAACGTCACCTGCTCCTTGGGCATGAAGCCCGGCAGGTGGGCAATCATGCTCTTGGACAGCGCGTTGGGCAGGGCAAAAAGAATGCCCGCGATCAGGATCAGAACGGTGAGAATCTTGGACCAGGTCGGGATCTGCAGCATGGCTCCGGATCAGGCCTTCTTTTCCGCCTTGGTCTTGTCAGCCTTCGGATCCACCGGCTGGCCCTTGGCGCGTACATCGGACAGGGTCGTCCGCACCACCTTGACCTGGATCCCCTCGGCGATCTCGACCGTAATTTCAGGGTCGTCGGCCTGGGGCACCTTGGCGACCTTGCCGACGATGCCGCCGGCAGTGACAACGGTATCGCCACGACGGACATTGTCCACCATCTGGCGATGCTGTTTGACCTTCTGCTGCTGAGGACGGATCACCAGCAGATACATGATCGCAAATACCGCAATCAGCGGCAAAATCGAGGTGAGAAACTGGTCGTTCATAGACGGGTCCGGGAACAATCTGCTAGGCGGGCGCGGGACGCGGCCGTAAGGCGGGGGACTATAGCGGCGGCCCGCTTCAATGCAACAATGGCTTTCAAGGACTTATGACATGGCAGATCGGGTGGAGTTTGAGCCGGGCCGGCTCCTGGCACGCATCGCGGCAGCCCTGGAGCGTCAGGCCCCGCCGGTGCCGGGGCCTGTCCGCTTTGCCGGCGACGCCTTCGTCTTCGAACCGCCCGGCCTTTTGGCCATCGATGCGGTTGCCGTGGTGCCGCTCGACCTGCTCAAGGGCATCGACCATGCGCGCGACACCCTGACCGAAAATACCCGCCGCTTTGCCGACGGCCTGCCCGCCAATAATGCGCTGTTGTGGGGGGCAAGAGGGATGGGCAAGAGCTCGCTCGTCAAGGCCGTGCATGCAGCGGTCAACGAGGGGCGCAGCGGCAACGGGCGCCTTGCGCTTATCGAAATCCACCGCGAGGACATCGCGGCGCTGCCGCAGCTGCTGCGCCTCGTTAAGCAGAGCCCGCGCCGGTTCCTGCTCTTTTGCGACGATCTGTCCTTCGACACGGACGACACCGCCTACAAATCACTCAAGGCAGCCCTTGAGGGCGGCATCGAAGGCCGGCCCGCCAATGTGCTGTTTTATGCCACCTCGAATCGCCGTCACCTGATGCCGCGCGACATGCTCGACAATGAGCGCTCGACGGCGATCAACCCCTCCGAAGCCGTAGAAGAGAAAATCTCCCTGTCCGACCGGTTCGGCCTGTGGCTCGGCTTTCACGCCACCTCGCAGGACGACTATCTCGCCATGGTCGAGGCCTATGCCGCCTATTTTGCCCTCACCATCGCCAGGACGGAGCTGAAGGCCCGCGCCATCGCCTGGGCGGCGCAGCGTGGCGGCCGTTCGGGCCGCGTGGCCTGGCAGTTCATTCAGGATCTGGCGGGCGAACTGGGCCAGACGCTGGACGGCTCAGCTGGAGGCGCTCGCAAGTAGCAGAGGTGCTGGATTCAGGGGTTCGGCACCGTGACGGATCTCAAAATGCAGCTGCGGCACGCGTACTCCACCGCTTCTGCCTGCATAGCCAATTACCTGCCCGGCTCTGACATGATCATTGCGCGCCACGAGAAGGCGCTCGGCATGGGCATAGGCGGTGATATAGCCGTCGCGATGGCGGATCAGAACAAGGTTGCCATAAGCCTTAAGGCCATCACCGGCGTAGACCACCGTTCCGGACGCAGCCGCGCGTATGGGCGCGCCCTCCCGTGTCGCGATGTTGATGCCATCATTGCGCCCACCATTGGGCAAGGCGCCATAGGCTTCGATCACCTTGCCCGACACCGGCCACAGAAAATGCGGCGCGACACCGGGCGCAGACTCACGGGCCTGCGGCAGGCTGAAACGCGGCACCATGGGGTGGGCATCGTCGGCAAGGCGTACCATCGGGCGGGGCGTAGGTGTTATGACGGCCAGCGCCGGGCCGCTTGCTGCCGGCACAGCGGGGACGTAGCTGCCTGGCGGAATACGCAGCACCTCGCCGGGATAGATCCGGTTGGGATTGAGGATCTGGTTGTAGGCCACAAGGGCCGCATCGGAAATCCGGAACGCATGGGCGATCTGCGACAGGGTATCCCCGGCGTGGACCCGATAGGTGGCGCCTACAGGCCAGAAAAATGCCGTCCTGGCAGGCGGTCTGGAGGCACAGGCTGAGAGCGACAGCATAAGACCCAGAAAGACGATGAGCCGAAGAGGCCCTCGTCCGGGGATGCTAGGGCAATCGCTCCTTACCATGACGCGTCTCCTGCGGCAGGCCGGCCACCATCGGCACGAACAGGACCTTGATCAGGCTCTCTTCGATAAACCCCTGCTCACTGCGGATAATCTTGGTTAAATATTGATAAATACTTTCCGCGGCGAGGTTTTGCGGGTCCGGACGGGCCACCGGCGCAATCAGGAGACCACCTGGTTTGAGCTGTTCAATCAATGCCTTAGGGATTTCTTCAACAGCTGCAGTCAAGAGAATGCGGTCAAACGGAGCCTGCTCCTTCCAGCCCAGAAAGCCATCGCCATGGCGGGTGACCACATTATGCAGCTTAAGCTTTTCGAGCCGCTTTCTCGCGGCATCGAGCAGCGGGCGGTGGCGTTCGACCGAATAAACCCACCCGGCCAGATGGGCGAGCACAGCCGCCTGGTAGCCTGACCCGGTCCCGATCTCGAGCACGCGCATCCTGGGACCGACATCGAGAGCATCGCTCATGTAGGCGACGATGTAGGGCTGGCTGATGGTCTGGCCGCAGGCGATGGGAATGGCCCGGTCGGTATAGGCCTCTACGGCGAAGGGCGCGTCGACAAAGTCCTCGCGCGGCACCTTTTCGAGGGCTTCGAGCACGCGCCTGTTGGCAATGCCCTTGCCGCGCAAATCCATCACCAGCTGGGCCCGGCCATGCAGATTGGGCGAGCTCTGGACCATTCTTAATCCCTGAAGCTTTGGCGCAGGCGCGCAAGCACGCTCTGTTCCGTGAGATCAAGGTGCAAGGGCGTCACCGAGATGCACCGCGCCGTCATGGCCGCCAGATCCGTGCCTTCCACAGGCTGCGAGCGGACGCGCCGAAAGCCGATCCAGTAATAGGGATTGCCACGCATGTCGTTGCGACGGTCGATGATTGCAGTCTGCAGGTCACGCTTGCCCTGCGTGGCCATACTGACGCCGGCGACCTCGTCCGGTCCGCAGGGCGGAAAATTGACGTTGAGCAGCACATGCCCTGGCTGATGCCAATCAAGCGCAAGCAGCCGGTGCACCAGCTCCGGGCCATGTCGGGCAGCGCATTGCCAGGGCACGTCCCTGCCCAGTTCTGCGTCGAACGCCTGGCTGAG
>JAGWRJ010000347.1 GCA_028869725.1 Alphaproteobacteria bacterium
AGCTTCAATGACGCAGTCGAGAAACCTGCCTTGCGTTGCCTCCCGGATCGTTTCCCTGGCCTCATCAGGGTGAAGCGCAACTGCGCCATACTTTTTGGCAAGCTCACGACGTTCCGGCACTGGATCAATGGCGTAAACAATGTTTGCGCCCATCAGGAACGCGCTATCCACCGCCATCAGTCCGATCGGCCCCAACCCCAACACCGCAGCACTACTGCCGGGTGCAATGTCCGCGTTACGCGCACCGAACCAGGCTGTTGCCAGTGCATCCGTCATCATCAACGCCTGCTCCGCCGTGACGCCATCGGGTATAACAATCGCATTACTGTCAGCGGCAGGCACGCGCACGGCCTCGGCCTGCGATCCCTGAAGCCTGGCGGATAGGCCATAACAGGCTGCAAGACCAAATTCACAAAGGCCAACGACGCCAGAAAGGCATGCGCGGCACACGCCGCAGCCAACCGCAGCAGGTAACATCACCTTGTCCCCAACTTTTAGCCGACTGACCGCCTTCCCTATCTCGACCACCTCCCCGACGGCTTCATGCCCCACGCAAAAGCCGACATCCTCTGAAAATCCGTGACCATGAAAAATATGGAGATCGCTGCCACAAATCGAGCAGGCATCGACTTTTATGATTGCGTCGCGATCGGACTCGAGAACTGGATCATCCATCGCCTCGTATCGAACGTCACGTGGCCCAAAGTAGCGAAGGGCTTTCATTTGCGTTCACTCCTTCTACTCGCGCGAAGCGTCGGCGATTTCGTCGATTTGTTAGCCTGGAAAGCGGATCACCTACCTCCGCAGAATCACAGACTAAGACCACCATCGACGACAAGTGTATGACCGGTTACGTATGACGCTAAGGGTGATGCAAGGAAAATTGCAGCGCCAGCCATGTCAGAGGGAGTTCCCATCCGACGCTGGGGAATCCTGGCAATGGCTCCTTCCAGCCTCTGCTTGCTCTCGGTGGTCACTTTTGTGAGCTTAGTGTCCACAAGTCCGGGAGCAAGACCGTTGACGCGTATACCGTCTGCTGCGAAGGCCTGCCCAAGGGTTTTTGTGAGACTGATCGCGCCCGCCTTAGACGCCGCGTAGGCCGGGTTCCCAATATTGGCCTTTAGGCCGGAAATTGAGCTGACAATGATGATGGCTCCATGGGTTTCAGCAAGTTGGGACCTAAACTTGCGCGCGCAATGCATGAGACTGTCGAGATTTACTGCCATCACCCGATCCCAGCCTGCGCGCTCGAATTCTCCGCGTCTGTAGACAACTGTGCCCTGGCTGAGGACAAGCACGTCTAGGCTGTCGAACGGTGCAGGACAGGCCGCGATCGCGTCGGGATCACCAACGTCAACGCATGTATATCTGAGACCCGAAAGGTCCGAGCCCTCGCTTCTGTCGTAATCGGAAGCGCTAGGACGCGTGCCCCAAACGTGTACGGTTGCACCGCGTTCGCGAAAACCATGCGCGATACCGTTTCCAATACCACTCGATCCACCGACCACCAGTACATGCTTACCCGAAAAATCGGTATCACCCGTCATGTCATACACTCCTGCCGCTGGAGCCTTCCCCACAGCTGGGCCGTCCCACGAATAGGTTGTGCCATACGCTGCGCCCCGCCTCTTGCAACGGTTCTAACCTGCCTCGCCGCGGCGACAAAACCGGGTTCGCTGTGAACGAAAGGGGCAAAGCCCAGTCTTTCTTGCCACGGGCTCGATGCCGCGCGCCTTCGACTTTTCTGCAAACCATCGCCAGTAAAGCCCCGAAGTACAGGGGAACGGACATGGAGTAGATATCTGGGTCGGTCCTCCGGGTGCCACGCCGAAAACTAGATATTGTGCATTGACGACCAACGAGAACTAAAGTAGAACGATCCGCAGATGTTTCGGATTTGTTCGGTGCGGCCCACTCGCTGCCCGGAGAGGGGGATGTTGGCCATGCTCACGCGCAAGCAATATGAACTTCTCATGTTCATCCATGAGCGTGTGCGCGAGACCGGCATTCCGCCGTCGTTCGATGAAATGAAGGACGCACTCGACCTACGATCTAAATCGGGTATTCATCGACTGATCACGGCACTTGAGGAGCGTGGGTACCTGCGGCGCATGGAAAAGCGTGCCCGTGCTCTGGAAATCATCAAGCTACCGGAAAACATGGCAGATACGGTCCGGCCAGCAACGTCGCGAAGCCAGGCGCAGCGCCTGGCACCTACTGTCACAGGCCGGGGGGGCCGCGGAGCCACCAGCATTGGGGACACCCGTCACGCCGGTGCGCCACGTCGGACGGGTACCGACAGCGAAGGCGCCGTAAATGTTCCGATTTTGGGCCGGATTGCCGCAGGAACGCCGATCGAAGCCTTGCAGCATCGCGTGGCTGACGTACCGGTGCCCGGATCAATGCTCACGCGCGGTGACCACTATGCGCTCGAAGTCACCGGCGATTCCATGATCAATGCCGGCATCTTGGATGGCGATACGGTGATCATCCAAGAATCCGATACTGCCAACAGCGGGGATATCGTAGTAGCCCTAGTTGATGAGCAGGAGGCAACGCTAAAACGACTTAGGCGCCGGGGCGATTCGATCGCTTTGGAGGCCGCAAATCCAGCGTACGAAACGCGACTGTATGGCGCCGACCGCGTCCGCGTTCAGGGCAAACTGGTCGGACTTATACGGCGCTACTGAGATCGTTCGGCCACTGCGCTCCCTCCATTCCAGTGTCCCCGGCAGGATCGGGGGCTTGACAGGTCACATCGCGACTTCGGGCCTCCGGACGTAAAATCGCTGATCGGGCTACCCCAGCCGGAAGGGCTTTGCTAGAAGCGGCCCACCCTTTATCCGGATGACCATGACCCAGACGCCCGTATTGCGCTTTGCGCCCTCTCCGACTGGCTATCTGCATATTGGCGGAGCAAGAACCGCCTTGTTCAACTGGCTCTACGCCCGCCACACGGGTGGGGTCTTCCGGCTGCGCATTGAAGATACGGATAGGGCACGCTCAACACCTGAGGCAATTGCGGCGATCCTTAATGGCCTGAAGTGGCTTGGCCTGAACTGGGACGGCGAGACAATTTATCAGTTCGCCCGGGCAGAGCGTCATCGCGAGGTCGCCCTCCAGCTTCTGACTCAGGGGCGCGCTTATCGTTGCTTTGCAACGCCCGAGGAGTTGGATGCGATGCGGGCCGAGCAACGTGCTACCGGCAAGCCCATCCGATATGATGGGCGCTGGCGCGACCGTGAACCTGGCCCGGCAGAAGCTGGCAAACCGTTCGTAGTTCGGCTGAAGGCTCGGAACGAGGGTGAAACCGTGGTCCACGACGTCATCCAAGGTGACGTCCAGTTCGCAAACGATCAGCTCGACGACATGATACTGCTGCGCTCCGATGGAACCCCTAC
The DNA here is from genome assembly GCA_028869725.1 of Alphaproteobacteria bacterium. Lineage (GTDB taxonomy): Bacteria > Pseudomonadota > Alphaproteobacteria > Micropepsales > Micropepsaceae > Rhizomicrobium. The sequence continues at coordinate 3,402 of JAGWRJ010000347.1, forward strand.
TTATATGCTCGCGGTGGTCGTCGATGACTACGACATGGGTATCACCCATGTGATCCGCGGCGACGACCATCTAAACAATGCGGCGCGGCAACTGCAGATTATTGAGGCTATGGGTTGGCCCGTGCCTGTCTACGGCCATCTTCCGCTGATCCACGGCCATGATGGAGCCAAACTGTCCAAGCGACACGGCGCTCTGGCAGTCGAGGCTTGGCGTGACATGGGCTATCTTCCCGAAGCCATGCGTAACTATCTGCTACGCCTTGGCTGGAGCCACGGCAACGACGAGATCATCCCGACGGCACAGGCGATCAAGTGGTTCAATTTCGAGAATATTGGACGTAGTCCGGCCCGCTTCGATACTAAGAAGCTGGACAGCATCAACGCACAGTACATGCGAGACATGGACAACGCAGAACTTGCCAGGCTGACAGGCGAGCTTCATCAGCGCCTACGCGGCCAGGCCCTGGATGCCGTTGCCATGACGCGTCTCATGGCACTCATGGGCGGACTGAAGGAGCGAGCCAAGACGCTGGTCGAGCTGATGGACGCCGCGGATTTTCTCTATCGAGACGGGGTGCCTGCACCAGATGCCGCCGCCGAGAAGCTGCTGACAGCTGACGCCCGAGCGGTTCTGCGCGCCTTGCTACCCCTCCTGGAAACCTGCCCCTGGCACGCCGACCAGTTGGAAAGCGTTGTGCGCCAGTTCGCCGACGATCGTTCGCTCAAGCTGGGCAAGGTCGCCCAGCCATTGCGCGCGGCTCTGACGGGCCGGGCGGCCTCCCCCCCCATCTTCGACGTCCTCATTGTGCTCGGACGTGACGAATCCTTAAGACGCATAGGGGCTTATGCTCCGGATAATTGAGCTAAATGACGGCCCGACCGCACCAAAAGTGATGACGGGGAGAACCGGGCCGGCTTATGATTGCTGCAGTGCAAGATCAGCGGCCTCTGGCCGCCCCGCCAAGGAGTGCCGATATGAAACAAAGCAAAGCCGTAGCCGCAGGCACCGCCCGCCTCTCTTACGCCGGTAAAAACGTCGAGCTGCCAGCTTATAGCGGCACGGCAGGGCCACATGTCATCGATATCCGCAAGCTCTACGCTGACACTGACGTATTCACCTATGACCCGGGCTTCACCTCAACTGCGAGTTGCGAAAGCGCAATCACGTTCATTGATGGTGACAAGGGGATCTGCCTGTACCGCGGCTATCCGGTCGATCAACTCGCAGCCCAGTCGAGCTTCATCGAGGTGTGTTACCTCCTGCTCTACGGCAAGCTGCCCAACCAGCAGGAAATGAAAGCGTTTGACCGCTCGATCACCTTGCACACGATGGTGCATGAGCAGCTCGCTGCCTTTTTCCGCGGGTTTCGTCGTGACGCCCATCCCATGGCAGTGATGTGCGGCGTTGTCGGCGCCCTGTCCGCATTTTATCACGACTCGACCGATGTCAACGATCCACGTCAACGCGATATCGCGAGCCACCGCCTGGTCGCGAAACTGCCCACGATCGCAGCCATGGCTTATAAATATTCAATCGGCCAGCCCTTCATCTATCCACTCAATTCGCTGGGCTATACCGAAAATTTCATGCGTATGGCCTTCGCGGTACCCGCTGAGGAATACAAGGTCAATCCTGTTCTGGCCAAAGCCCTCGACACGATTTTCATCTTGCATGCCGATCACGAACAGAACGCATCGACTTCAACGGTACGCCTGGCAGGCTCGTCTGGAGCCAATCCATTCGCGTGCATTGCCGCTGGAATCGCCTGCCTTTGGGGACCGGCCCATGGCGGAGCGAATGAAGCCGCCCTGAAGATGCTTGAGGAAATTGGTACTCCCGAACGCATCCCTGAGTTCATCGCACGCGCTAAGGACAAAGACGACCCCTTCCGCCTGATGGGTTTTGGCCATCGCGTCTACAAGAACTACGATCCGCGGGCCAAGGTTATGCAACAACAAGCGCGCATCGTCCTCGACGAAGTGGGCGCGCACAACGACCCGCTCTTCCAAGTGGCGATGGAGCTCGAAAAGATCGCACTGAGGGACGAATATTTCGTCGAGAAGAAGCTGTATCCTAACGTTGATTTCTATTCCGGCATTACACTGCGTGCCCTCGGTTTTCCGACATCGATGTTCACCGCGCTGTTCGCACTGGCCCGTACGGTCGGCTGGATTGCGCAGTGGAAAGAAATGCTGGAAGACCCGCACCAGAAGATTGGTCGCCCGCGTCAAATTTACACCGGCGAGCCGATGCGCGACTACGTGCCCTTGGCGAAGCGCTAGGATGTGCGTTGCCCGGAGGGCGTGAAGTCGCCTTCCGGGCAATTGCCGCACCCGTCATCGTACCGCTTTTCACTATGATCTCGCTGCAGATGGCCCTGGGTGGTCCGGGCATGTCTAGGATCGCGCCCATACAAGGCAGCAAGAGGACGGCAGCGAAAGTAAATCAGAAGTCGTTCAGCGATTGATAGCCGTGCAAAGCTACATTCATGCGCACGTTCGAGTGGTCGCGCGACAGAAGTCGAGTTCGCCGACGGCCTTCCAATATAGGTCAGTATCGTTGGCGACTGGGCGATCCGAACTCATTGGCCAGCGGAATTTTGCCGTTGGGTGAAAGGTTTCCCTACACGCGTGCCGTTTGCCGACCAACTACCGCTGTAGGTGTGCGCCCACCTCAATTCCAGCTTGGTTAGAGTACGGCACAACAAGCTCTCTATCCCGACTGACGCGCGTAGCAGCGTCTTCCCATTATCGTGCCGGCGAGGCTGGCCCCAGCGCCAGAAGACGGCGGTGGCCTTAACATGAGCACAACACAGGGGTGACGCGCTTCCTCAGTGTCCCGTCAAGGCATGAGGCATCGCCCAAGATAGTATCCCTGCTCAGGCCGCAGCCTTAGCAGCGACCTTCTTGGCGATCAGGCGCTTCAGCCGGAGCGCGCGGTCAGATAACACGGCCTCACGAGCTTTCAGCAGATAGGCATCTATTCCACCAAGGCGGTCGACAGTGCGCAGCGCGTTCATGCTGATGCGCAACTTGACGTCCAGGCCAAGCGCTTCGGAGGCCAGCGACACCTCCTGCAGGTTGGGGCGGTAGACGCGCTTGGTCTTATTATTGGCGTGGCTCACATGATGGCCCACCAGGACCCCTTTGCCCGTCAATTCACAGCGCCGCGACATGGCCTTCTCTCTTGCTTCAATGCGTAAAAAGAGCGGGTCTTCTAAGGAACTGACGCCGTTCCGTCAAGCACGACGGCAGCCCTAACATGTCCCCTGACAGTACGCCGGGCCACCCCAGATCCGCTTGGTCATAGGGCGAACCCGCCAGACCAGCCTCACTTCGTGCCAGACCCGGCCGCACAGCCTCGGGCATCCGGACCGGCAGCATCACTAAAAGCAGGTCGGGATCTCCCCTGAAGGGGAGGGATTATGAGCTTTTGCCGAGGCTCTAGAGGTCTGACCTGCCTGGTCATGACCGTCAATCCCGCAGACGCGGCCAACACAGGGCCCAAATTTTTGGCAACGACCTAGAAGGCAGTCTTGCTTATTATGAACTGCGCGCTATATATAACTTCGTAATAGAAGGGAGCGGAGTTCCCCGCGTGGCGGACGAATCGACATTTACGCGGAAATTCCGGAAGGAACTGATGGCCGGGCTGTCCTCGCTCGTGCTCCTGGCGGTGCTCGCCCGCGCTGGGAGGGAAATGTATGGCTACGAAATAGCCAAGGCGGTCAAATCGGAGGGCGAAGGCGGGCTGATCTTCAAGCAGGGGGCAATATATCCGGTTCTGCGTTCGCTCGATGCTCAGGGCCTTCTATCCAGCCGCGTTGAGGCTTCAGCATTCGGTCCACCGCGGCGCTATTACGCCATCACCGATGAAGGCCGCCAGGCACTGGCCGAATGGCAAGGTGCGTGGCGCGATATGCGCGAATTCGTCGACGACGCCCTGACGGCCAATGGAGCGGACCATGAGCACGACCACCGTCCATCCGCCTGAAACTGTCGCAGCCTATCTACGTCAGCTGCGTGAGGCCCTCGCAGGCGCCTCTCCAGGACTGATCGCGGACGCGCTCGCAGATTGCGAAGACCACCTGCGTGGCGAACTTTCCAGCAAACCCGAGCGTAGCGAAGCCGAAGTCTTGCGTAGCGTCATCGATAGTTACGGAACACCGGACGAAGTCGCCGAGGAGTACCGCAGCGTGGAAGCAACAATTACTGGTACTGGTCCATTTCCCAAACCTGTCAGTCACGGTGATCGCCATCGTGGATTCTTTGGCGTGCTGGGCGACCCGCGCGCCTACGGTGCCCTACTCTACATGCTTCTGTCCTTTGCGACGGGCATCTTTTACTTCACTTGGTCGGTCACTGGACTGGCGCTGACTGCAGCCCTGTTCATTCTCATCATTGGCATCCCCTTCGCCTTGCTCTTTATCGCCTCAGTTCGGATGCTGTCACTGGTGGAGGGCCGCATCGTTGAAGGATTGCTGGGTGTACGCATGCCTCGGCGCCTGCCACCGGCCGGACCGAGCGACGATCGACTTGGAGCCCGAATCAAGAATGCCTTACTCGACGTTCGCACATGGTCATCCCTCTTCTACCTGGTTCTGATGCTGCCGCTCGGCATCATCTACTTCATGTGTGCCGTTCTCGGTCTATCCTTCTCGCTCGGTGTCGCTGGCGGCGCACTTTGGGGCCTTATCACCAATCAATCGTACTTCACCGCCTCTGGCGTTCCCTGGCTCAATCATCTGCTCCACACTGCGCCTGGACTTATTCTGGCCATGGTGGCTGGCGGACTATTGTTCGTGGTCCTGCTGCACCTGGCGCGGGCCGTGGGCTGGCTGCATGGGCGCATCGCTGAAACGCTCCTGATTCGGATCTAACCG
>JAGWRJ010000033.1 GCA_028869725.1 Alphaproteobacteria bacterium
CAGTCAGGACCGGATTGAGATAGGCGTATCCGGTCAGCCTGCCATCCTCTGTCATCGGAGCGATCAGGATGGGCAGTGCGACCTGGTGGGAACTCGCCGGCCTCGCGGGCGGCGAACCTGCGACGGCGCCGGAGGCGGCCACAAGGAGCAAAAACAGGGAACCGAGCAACACACGCATGCGCCCATGCTCGCAGCGGGAGACTAACGGCGGGTTAGCGGGCCTAAAAATGGGTCCAGCCGCCCTTGGCCAGTGGAAGCTGACGCCCTGCTGCCAGCAGGCGGACCCCGGATCCCGCCTCGACACGGCCGATCTCGCTCACCACGGTACCTGAAGCCCGCGCCCGTTCCAGAACCTCCAGCCGATTGGCGGTAGCCACCGTAAACGCGAGTTCGTAGTCATCCCCGCACACGGCTGCGCGCAGCGGGGCATCGCTCCCCCAAAGGGCGCGGATGGCCCGCGACAGGGGCAGCCGCTCGGCGTCCACCACAATGGCAACCCCGCTAACCTCCGCGATATGGCCAAGATCGGCGATCAGACCATCGGAGACATCCAGCCCGGCAGTGGCAAGGCCCCGGAGTGCCTGACCGAGGCCAAGTCGCGGTTCGGGGATGCGGTAGCGGGCGACAAGTTCAGCCGGCTCTGGCATCGCCGCGCGCGCCAGCTCAAGCCCCGCCCCGGCATCGCCCAAGGTCCCAGACACGAACACCAGATCACCCGCCCTGGCGCCGGCGCGCTGGATCATGCCTCCCCTTGGCACCCTGCCAAGCGCAGTCACGGACAGTGCAAAGGGCCCTGGCGTTGCCGTGGTATCGCCGCCAAGCAACGGTAGGCCAAATTGCTCGCCATCGGCGGCAAGACCGCTGGCAAAGTCCCTGATCCAGGCAAAGGGCCGCTCTGACGGCAGCATCAGTGTCAGAAAATAGCCGACCGGCTCAGCGCCCTTGGCCGCCAGATCCGAGAGATTCACCCGCAACGCCTTCTGGGCGATCGTATGAGCCGGATCCCCGGCAAGAAAATGCACCCCCTCGACAAGCCCGTCTGTTGTCACCACAAGCTCGTCCTCGGCGGCCATCCGGATGAGAGCGGCATCATCCTTAAGGCCAAGCGCAGCCGGCGCCCCGCGCGTGAGCGGCGCGAAGAGTTGGGCAATCAGTTCGAATTCACCGGGCCTTGCGTTCATCGGCCTTCTCGCTGTGACGACACCCTATGACGCCCTGCTCGGTGTCTCAGAACGGCAGTTCACCTGACGGAGGGTCTTCACCGAATTCGCGTGCGCGTTTACGCCGGGCCATGCGATCGAGCACCGCGTTGACGAAGCCAGTTTCGTCGGCATTGAGAAATGCGTGCGCGACATAGAGATATTCGTCGATCACCACCTTGCCGGGAACATCGGCACGCGCGATGAGCTCGTAGCCCGCGCAGCGCAACACCGCGCGCGCGATCGAATCGATCCGCTCCAGCTTCCAGTTGGCCGCCAGTGAGCGCGCCAGCGCCCGATCGATCTCGACCTGAAACCGCGTGACGCCCCGCACGATGTCGGCGAAAAAATCCCGATCCGGCGGTCCAGCCGGAATCTCACTTGGCGTGGCAAAACGATGATCGAGGAATTCCCCGATGGTATCATCCGCAGGATTGCCAGTGAGTTCCATCTGATAAACTGCCTGTACCGCGGCAAGGCGAGCCGCCCGGCGCGCAGTCGGGTCGGCAGGTTCGGGTGAAGGCGACGACGAGGCCGTCAATGATGCCCTCCAAGACGGCTGCGCGCGGCAACGAGAGCAAGACAGGCCCGTGCCGCATCTCCGCCTTTGTCCAGTTCGCGGAGCCGGGCCCGCCGCAGCGCCTGCTCCTCATTTTCGACCGTCAATATGCCGTTGCCGATACACAAGCCATGATGAATACCAAGATCCATCAGTCCCCGCGCCGATTCATTGGCGACAATCTCGAAATGATAGGTTTCGCCACGCAGAACACAGCCAAGCGCGACATAGCCGTCAAAATGCTGGCCGGCGCCCTCGCCCGACTTGGCCGCAAATAGAATTGCCGGAGGTATTTCAAGCGCACCGGGAACGGTAATGCGTTCAAAACTCGCGCCCGCAGCTTTCAGGGCATTGGCCGCTCCTTCGAGCAGCGCATCGGAAATGTGCGTATAAAAGCGCGCCTCGACAATCAGGATGTTGGGCTTGAGGCTCACGACACGTTCCCGCGAATGGGATGGGTCGCAACAATGTTGAGGCCATAGCCACTCAGGGCCACAGCCTTCTTCTCCGGCGTATCGGTCAAGAGAACCATCTCCTTGATGCCCAGATCGAGCAGTATCTGCGCGCCCACGCCATATTCCTTGATGCGGGCCCGGTCACTGTCTTCGGCCACGCGCCGAAGCACGATATCCGAAACAAACGTGGGGCGGTTCTGACGCAGCAGCACCACCACTCCGCGTCCTTCACGCGCAATGATGCGCATGCTTTCCTCCAGGACACGCTGAGCGTAGTTCTTGTAGCCGAGCAGATCCGAAAAAATGTTGAGGCTGTGCATGCGCACGAGGACGGGTTCGCCCCCCGAAACGTCACCTTTCACGAGCGCTATATGTTCGGCATATTCAAGGGTGTTGACGTAAACCATCATGCGCCACAGCCCGCCATGGTGGCTGTCAAAGTCAGTCTCGACGGCGCGCTCGATGAAATGGTCGTAGCGGCGGCGATAGGCGATCAGATCGGCAATGGTCCCGATCTTCAGTCCATGCAGCTGGGCAAACTGCACCAGATCCGGGAGCCGGGCCATGGTGCCGTCGTCGTTCATGATTTCGCAGATGACCCCGGACGGATAAAGCCCGGCCAGGCGCGGAATGTCGACTGCCGCCTCGGTATGGCCCGCGCGCACCAGGGTACCGCCATGCCGGGCCACTAGCGGAAAGACGTGGCCGGGCATGACGATGTCATCTGGCCCCTTGGTGGGATCTATGGCTACGGCGATGGTGCGGGCGCGATCATGCGCCGAAATGCCGGTAGAGACCCCCTCTTTGGCCTCGATCGACACCGTAAAGGCGGTCTGGTGCGGGGCACCGTTGACCTGTGTCATCATCGGAATGCGCAGGGTGTTGGCACGCTCCTGCGTCAGAGCAAGACAAATCAGCCCACGGCCATATTTGGCCATGAAATTGATCGCCTGGGGCGTGCACATCTGCGCCGGGATGACAAGATCGCCCTCATTCTCCCGATCCTCGGCATCCACGAGAATAAACATCCGCCCATTGCGTGCTTCTTCGATCAATTCTTCAATCGACGATATGTAATCGCGGAACATGGCTCAGCTCTGAATGAGGCGCGCGACATAGCGAGCCATAAGGTCGATCTCGAGATTGACCTTTTGGGAGGGATGGAGACGCCCCAAGGTGGTTACGTCCTGGGTATGCGGAATGATATTGACCCCAAAGCGTGGCCCGTCGACGTCGTTGACAGTCAGCGAGACTCCGTCGAGTGCGACCGAGCCCTTGACGGCGATAAAGCGTGATAGCGCCAGCGGCGCCTCGAACTGCATGCGCACCGATTCACCTTCGGGGTGCATGTCCTTGAGCTCGGCAACACCATCGACATGGCCGGTGACAATATGGCCGCCAAGTTCATCGCCAATACGCATGGCCCGTTCCAGATTGACCGCATCACCGACGCGCCAGCGGCCAAGCGTGGTCCTGGACAACGTCTCGCCCGACGCCGTGACGGCAAACCAGCGATCGGCTGCCGAGCCACGATCGACCACGGTCAGGCAGATGCCTGAGCAGGCAATCGAAGCACCCAGCGCCACGCTCGACACGTCGTAATGGGTCGCAATCACGATATGGGTGTCGCCGCGCGCCTCGACATGACGCACCTGGCCGACATCGGTGATGATTCCGGTGAACATGAAACCTCTCTTAGGCCCTTGCCGAATAGCTTTCCAGCATGTCCGGCCCAAACACCCGCACGCCTTCCCTTACGAAACGCGGGGCTTCGTCAAGGCCCAGTGCCGCAAGTGCACCGACACTGCTACGACCGGCAGCTCCCAGAAGCATGGGGGCCGTAAAGATTGCAAGCCGGTCGGCCCGCCCCCGATTGATGAAGCTTGCCTGGACGCCGGCTCCCCCTTCGACGAGAAGGCGGGTCACACCGCGATCGGCCAGCGCGTGCAGCACGGCGTCGATGTCAGGACGACCACGGGCATCGCCGTCCACCCGCAGAACCTCAACCCCACAATCATTAAGGGGTGCGGCATCCGCAGGGCTGGTGGTGAAAATGAGGGTCGGCACCGCGCGCGCCGTCTGGGCAAGCCGCGTGCCCACCCCGAGCCGCAGACGGCTGTCGAGCACAACCCGCAGCGGTGAACGCCCCTCGAGGCCAGTCAGCCTGCAGGTCAGCAGGGGATCGTCGGCGAGCACTGTTTCGACCCCGACCAGAATGGCATCGTTTCGGGCCCGCATCAGATGGCCGTACCGGCGGGCTGCGTCAGAGGTGATCCACTGGCTCTCACCGGAGGCCGCTGCGCTGCGTCCGTCAATACTGTGGGCGACCTTGAGTGTGACCAGTGGACGCCCCGCGCCCACCCGCAGGAAAAACCCTTCATTCAATCTTGCAGCATCTTGCGCTAATATATCTGATTTAACTTCAATTTTTGCCTCAGCAAGACGCGCAAACCCGGCCCCCTTGACCCGAGGGTCTGGATCTTCGAGAGCCGCCACGACCCGTGCGATGCCGGCGCGGATCAGGGCATCGGCGCAGGGTGGCGTCTGCCCCATATGGGCACACGGCTCGAGGGTGACATATGCGGTGGCGCCGCGGGCACGCACTCCAGCCTGAGCCAACGCCTGGGTTTCCGCGTGGGGACGGCCCCCTGCTCCAGTCCAGCCGCGCCCCACCACGTCGCCGCCGGCCGAAACGATGATGCAGCCTACCGCAGGATTGGGCGCAACCTGTCCCAGTCCACGTCCTGCGAGCGCAAGCGCGTGACGCATATGGCGCAGATCGTGGCGATGGGAGCTCATGACAGCGGACCGAACTTTCCTTTACGCGCCGGAGCCGACAGCCCCCTTCCGTGCACGCGCAGATCAAGCGGACGAAGGGCTCGCCGGTATAGCGGCGGCCATCCGGCAGCGCTAACCCTAGTCCTTGTCGCCGGCCAAGGCACCGATCAGGGTCTCAAAATCCTTGGTCTCGCGAAAATTCTTATAGACAGAGGCAAAGCGCACGTAGGCCACCTTATCGAGGCTGGCCAGGGCCTGCATTACCAGTTCGCCAATCATGGTCGAGGGGATCTCGTTCTCGCCCATGCTTTCCAGGCGGCGCACGATCCCGGTAATCATGCGGTCAACGCGCTCAGGTTCGACCGGGCGCTTGCGCAGTGCGTGCATGATCGAACGCTCCAGCTTGTCGCGCTCGAAGGGTTCACGGCGGTTGTTCTTCTTGATGACGATGAGTTCGCGCAGTTGCACGCGCTCAAAGGTGGTGAAGCGGCCGCCGCAGGCCGGGCAATGCCGGCGGCGCCGGATAGCCGAATTGTCCTCGCTGGGACGCGAATCCTTCACCTGGCTGTCGTCATGGCCGCAAAACGGGCAGCGCATGGCCTTGCTCCTATTATTCGTAAATGGGGAAACGCCGACACAGTTCGAGTACTCGCCCCCGAACCGCTGCTTCAACCTTCGCATCGCCAGCCGCACCGGCCCGCGCCGTGGCATCGACCACCTCGACAATCCACTGCCCGATGTCGCGGAATTCGCCCGGTCCGAACCCGCGAGTCGTGCCTGCGGGCGAACCCAGACGGATGCCGGAGGTTACCGCGGGCTTCTCCGGATCGAAGGGAATGGCATTCTTGTTGGTGGTAATATTGGCGCGATCTAGGGCCTTTTCGACCTCGTTGCCCTTGGCCTTCTTGGGACGCAGATCGACGAGCATCAGATGGGTATCGGTCCCGTCTGACACGATATCAAGGCCGCGGCTACGCAGTGTATCAGCCAGAACGCTGGCGTTTTCGACGATCGCCCGGGCATAAACTTTGAACTCGGGCCTTAGCGCCTCGGCAAAGGCCACGGCCTTGGCCGCGATCACATGCATCAGCGGCCCGCCCTGTAACCCTGGGAAAATCGCCGAATTGAACTTTTTGCCCAGATCTGGGTCGCGCGAAAGGATCATGCCGCCGCGTGGACCACGCAGCGTCTTATGCGTCGTCGTGGTGGCGACATGCGCATACTCGAGCGGATTGGGATGGACGCCCCCGGCCACCAGCCCGGCAAAATGGGCCATGTCGACCATGAAATAGGCTCCGACGCTGTCCGCGATCTCCCGAAAGGCCTTGAAATCTATGATACGTGGATAGGCCGAACCGCCGGCGATAATGACTTTGGGACGATGTTCCTTGGCCTTGGCGGCTACCTCATCGAGATCGATGCGATGGTCCTGGCGGCGGACCCCATAGGACACCGGGCGGAACCATTTGCCCGACTGGTTGACCGGTGAGCCGTGCGTCAGGTGCCCGCCTGCTGCAAGGTCCAGTCCCATGAACGTGTCCCCAGGCTGCATCAACGCAAAGAAGACCGCCTGATTGGCCTGAGCACCCGAATGCGGTTGGACATTTGCATAGGTGCAGTCAAACAGGCGCTTTGCCCGTTCGATTGCCAGGGTTTCGGCGACATCGACGAACTCACAGCCGCCGTAATAGCGTTTACCCGGATAGCCTTCCGCATATTTGTTGGTCAAAACCGAGCCCTGAGCCTCAAGCACGGCGCGCGAAACGATATTCTCCGAGGCAATGAGCTCGATCTTGTCGCGCTGGCGCCCCATCTCCTGATCGATCGCGGCGGCCAGCTCCGGGTCGGCGTCATGCAGGTTCTGGCGGAAAAACTGAGAATTCAGCGGCTTAGCCGCTCCCGACATGGCTGCCATGGTTACGCCTCTTGGCTTTGCTGGGGTCGCCCGAAAGAGCCCACCGTCATGCGTTGCATGCCCCAACCGACCTCTATTGGCCGTGTGTGTAGCGGCTCCCGCGCACCAAATCTAGGGGTGTAGCCGGCGTTCTGCAGCCTCATGCCCCCATAGCCGCCCGTCTTCTTATACAACAAACCTACAACCATAGGCTGCTAGTTCGTTTTTTTTTTGGAGTATAGTGGAGCAACGCCAAGACATCTGCTTATACATTTTTGGCACATCGGTAGGTTGATTCAATGACAAAAGAAGAACTCACAAAAACCGTGATCAAACTGGATTAGAATTTTTTGACGTTAAAATACTTCATCGATTGACTTGCGTACTATAGGTTATATTGCTTTTTGCCTCCGGCTGAGCAATACAGGTCGCGCCGAAGTTTTCCCCGTAAAACCGCCTAGAGGCCAATAAATGACCAGTCTGACCGATAATCACCTTTCGAAGGCCGATGATCTGCTCAAATTAGCCAGCGATATCGTGGCCGCCTATGTTAGCAACAACCCTATTCCAGTCTCGGAAGTTCCGGGAATGATCAAAAGCGTCCACGCGACGCTGGGTGGCCTGACCACAGGGATGCCGGCTGAAGCCCAGACTGCCCAAAAGCCCGCAATACCGGTCAAGAAGTCCGTCAATCCCGAATACATTGTCTGTTTGGAAGACGGGAAGAAGCTGAAGATGCTCAAGCGCTATTTGCGCTCGCGTTACAACATGACCCCTGACGAATATCGCGCCAAATGGGGCCTCCCGGCAGATTATCCCATGGTCGCGCCCAATTACGCTGCGCAGCGGTCGGAATTTGCCAAGAAGATTGGCCTCGGGCGTTCCGCACCTGTGACCAAGGGCCGTCGCCGGAGCAGCTGAAGCTGATCCCAAATTACGGGCCAGAACCGGGCGGCGCCTCGAGCGCCGCCCATTTTGTTTGAGGCGATCAGTGGCAGAGACAGCGCTTGTCGCGGCAGGCCTTCCGCCTCACAGCGAAATGTGCAGCGTCATGCCGTCATAGGCTGGCTCGACACCTGTCGGCAATTCGCTCTTAAGCCGACGGTAATCCAGATCAAGATGCAAATTCGTCAGCACCGCCCGCCGTGGTTTGACCCGCGCGATCCACTTGAGTGCGGTTTCGACATTGGCGTGGGTGGGATGATGTGTGTAGCGCAGAGCATCGACCACCCAGCAGTCCAGCCCCTCGAGAAGGGCAAAGCTCTCCTCAGGCAAGGCGCTGACATCGGGGGAATACGCGAAGGCGCCACAGCGAAAGCCGAGTGAGCGCACTTTGCCATGCTCCTGCTCGAAGGGCAGGATGGGAATGGGACCACCGGCACCTTGGATCTCAAACTGAGTAAAGGGCTCTCCCAGCACGTGACCATTAAGAATGGGCGGATAATCACTGCCCGAAGGGCGCTCAAAGATATAGCCGAAACGGCGCATGATGCCGCCAAAATTGATGGCGTCTGCATAAAGATCGATACGGCGGTGCTGGGCCAG
>JAGWRJ010000348.1 GCA_028869725.1 Alphaproteobacteria bacterium
AGCTCCAACTTCGGCAACATGCTTTCGATGGCGGGCGGGGTTCTCGTTCTTCCTTTTCTGCCGATGTTGCCGATCCAGATCCTCTTGAACAATCTGCTCTACGACATCTCGGAGATCGCCATTCCCATGGACCGTGTCGACGACGACATGGTCGAGCGACCACGCCATTGGGACATCCGTTTTGTCCGGAACTTCATGCTGACACTCGGCCCTATCAGTTCGCTGTTCGATTTCCTGACATTTTCCTTGCTATTTTTCCTATTCCGAGCCGCCGCACCGATGTTCCAAACCGGGTGGTTTGTCGAATCCATGGCAACCCAGGTGTTGGTGATCTTTATCATCCGGACAAGAGCCAATCCGCTGAAGAGCCGGCCGCATCCGCTACTGGCAGCAACCTCAATTGCCATCGCCGCTGTTGCAGTGGTCTTGCCCTATACAGCGCTTGGCTCGTGGTTTGGATTCGTGCCCATGCCAGCGTCACTCCTGGTTGCGCTCTCTGGTATGACATTGGTCTATCTTGTCATCGCCGAGGGGGCGAAGCGCTGGTTTTATACCAAATGGCCACCCCCTGCCCGCACCACCGTCTCGGCGCGAGATTTGACCGCCAGCCTCAAGTCCCCGCTGGCTGAAATCTCGGGGCAACGTCGGAGGTAAACTAAAGGGAATAGCCGACTACAGTACAGACAAAACTCGTCGCCAAATCAAATCTGAGCGAGCTGGATGAAGACGTTCTTGGTGAACTTTGGGGTCAACGTCGCCTTCCTCGGCATTCTACTTCTCAGCGCGGGGCGGTTGAGCTTCGGACCGGCGTGGGTCTACTTCGCCATCGGCATGCTTTCGAATGTCCTCATGCGGCTGGTCCTCCGCGAGCGCCCCGATCTTGCGCGTGAGCGGTCAAGCCCAAGTTCTGGCGCCGAGGCATGGGACAAGCGGCTTCTAAGGTTGGCCTTTCTGCTAACGATCTCCATGTTGGTCGTGGCCGGATTGGACTCGGGGCGCTTCGGCTGGACGCCGCGCGTGTCATGGATCTGGTCGGCCGTCGGGGCATTCGTGATCCTCGCCGGGACGAGCGTTTTCCTCCTAGCCATGGCGGAGAACCGGTTCTTCACCGCAGTCGTCCGCGTTCAGCGCGATAAGGGCCATGCCGTCTGCGATTCTGGACCGTACAGGATCATTCGACATCCGGGTTACACGGGGATGATCGTCGGGACGATCGGGGTCCCACTTCTCTTCATGTCGGCGTGGAGCGCGATCCCCGCGCTGCTCTCCGTCGTTCTGCTGGTCGTGCGGACGCGTTTGGAAGACTCGCTTCTTGAGCGCGAACTCGAGGGTTACAGCGACTACCAGCGACAGACCCGTTACCGCTTGGTGCCTGGCATCTGGTAGCCCGCCGGCGAAATGACCCGCGGGGCCCACAGTGCGTATCGCCGCGATCTTCCCGCTACAAGGTGGATTGGCAAGACGGCTCGCACGTTTGGAAGTTCGGTGATACCTGACGCTATCCCTATGCAAAGACTTTCAAGGCTTCCGCAAATCAAGAGAATGAACGAGCGAGTAATACCCGTCGCGCTTCAAGCCCTTCCAGAGTTGACCGACGGAAATAGACGGTTTCGCGTCTTGGAGGGCAAAGTGGGGCATCGACGTTGTGGGCGTGGCGCCGTGTCCGAGCGTTTTGCGGGCGTGCCGCCCTAGCTCACGGCCGTCGACAGCGAATAGATAGTCGCCGGCGGCGCGGTGAGGCTCCAGAGCAGGCGTGCGGCGATGATGAGGATCAGCACTGCCAGGAGGGTGCGCAGTTCCTCGCTCTTGAGCTTGGTGCCGAGCGTGCTGCCGATCTGGGCGCCAACGACGCCCCCCATGACGAGGATAAAGGCCAACATGATGTCGACGGTTTGATCGATCACGGCATGCATCATCGTCGCCATGCAGGCGACGATGAACATCTGGAACTGCGAGGTTCCGATGGCGAGGTTTGTGCGCATTCGGAGCAGGTAGACCTTCGCCGGAATCAGGATGAAGGCGCCGCCCGTGCCGAGGATCGCGGTCATGACGCCCACGACGAAGCCCAGCATTACGACCGGGATCGCGCTGATATAGAGCCGCGACTGCCGAAATCGCATCTTGAAGGGAAGGTTGTGTATCCAGGTGTGCTGGCCCGGCTTATGAGCGCTCACGTTCTCGCCGCGCCGGGCCGCGCGGATAGTCTGCACACTCTCTGTCAGCATCATGCTGCCGATGCTGCCGAGGAGAATGAGGTAGCTGAGCTTGACCGTGAAATCGATCTGGCCGGTGCCCTGTAGCATTTTGAAAATCCAGACGCCGATGGCTGAGCCGGCGAGGCCGCCGGCCAGCAGCACCAGCCCCATCTTGTAATCGACGGATTTGCGCCCGCCTTGGCGCATTGCCCCCACGAAGGAGGCGGCGGCGACGGGGCTCGCCTGACTCGCCACCGCGACGGCGGCAGGGATACCGTAGAAGATGAGCAACGGCGTGGTGATGAAGCCGCCGCTCACGCCCAGCATCCCCGAGAGCATACCGACGGCGAGGCCCAGCCCTATCAGCACGAGCCAATTGATCGAAAGCTGCGCAATCGGAAGATATATGTGCACGGCGCAGGCCGCTGATTCGGGCGACATGATCATACATGCCGTTCGGAATTGTCTTACACTCGTCCCTCCCTTGCTAGCATGCAGACATGAGTTCGGCACCCGGCATTTGTGAGAATTCTGAATGACCCGTAATGAAGGCGAAGCGCCGAACGGGCAAGACAGCCCGATTCCTGCGGCCCAATCAAAGGCTGCCCTGACCCTTGCCCGCCTCGGCTCAAGCGCCGAAAGCGGCCTCAGCTCGCAGGATGCCCGAGCTCGGCTTGTGCGCGACGGTGCCAATGAGGTCCCACCCGAGTCGCATCATCCCATTCTAGCTTTCGCAAGAAAATTCTGGGGCCTTTCTGCATGGATGATCGAGCTCATCATCATCCTGTCCTGGGCGCTTGGCAAATACACAGACTTTGCTGTGGCGCTTGGGCTCCTCGTCATCAACGCCGTGCTCAGCTTCCTGCAGGAAGAGCGCGCCTCTGCGGCCGTGGAGCTTCTCCGGAGCCGGCTGCAGGTCACGGCCAGGATGCTGCGCGATGGCGCTTGGGCCATTTGTTCCGCCCGCGAACTTGTCTCGGGCGATGTAATCCGCCTCAGATCGGGCGATTTTGTCCCCGCCGACGCCCAAATCATCATGGGCGCGCTCAAGGTCGACCAGTCGGCGCTCACCGGCGAATCCCAGGAGATAGAGAAGGCGTCCGACGGCACGCTCTATTCGGGATCCGTCGTACGGACGGGCGAGGCTACGGCCGTCGTGACCGCGACAGGCGCCCGCACCTATTTCGGGCACACGACGGAGCTCGTCGAGACTGCGCATCCAAAGCTGCATGTCGAGGAGGTGATTGGACGCGTCGTCAAATGGCTGTTCGCGATCGTGGGCGTGCTCGTTGCGATTGCCGTCACCGTCTCGCTTCTCAAGGGCCATACGCTCCTGGCCATCCTTCCATTGGCCCTGGTGCTGCTCATGGGTGCGGTGCCTGTTGCCCTGCCGGTCATGTTCACGGTCAGCATGGCAGTGGGCGCAAGGACACTTGCGCATAAGGGAGTTCTCGTAACCCGGCTCAGCGCAGCGGAAGACGCGGCCAATCTCGATATTCTTTGTGCGGACAAGACCGGGACCCTCACTCAGAACCGACTCGCCTTTGCGCAGGCACGGCCGCTATCGGGCCAGAACGTCGATGATGTGCTGCGCTATGGCGCGTGGGCGTCGAATGAAGCCAATGCGGACCCCATCGATCTTGCCTTTCTCGAAGCTGCGCG
>JAGWRJ010000349.1 GCA_028869725.1 Alphaproteobacteria bacterium
CCAGTAAATGGGGCAAAAGGGGATCGCTCAGCGCCATGGTGCAGATCCGTGTTTCATCTGGGCCAACTTTAGCAGACCACAGCCCGCTTGCATCGGGCCAATCGGCGCAGAGCCCGGACATGGCGGGCGCGCAGGGGTAGCGCCGGGATTATCGCCCTTCATTTTCGAGCCACGGTGTCACCCGCAAAGTTGATTGGCAGACTGACCCGGACCTTCTTGCATCAGCGCGGTGCCGCCATGCTTGTGCCAAGGATCGACGCGCACAGGCGGAGGGACGCAGCCATACAGGCGCCATCCAGACGGCACTAGGGCAGGTCGTGGGCCCTCTAGGTCAGAAAGCCTGCGCCGTCAGCAATGAAATGGGCGAGCATGTTGGCCCAGAGATTGCGACGCCAGAAATAGAGGAGGGTGAGCACGATCCCGCCATAACCGGCGATGATGAGCTGGGCCGGCCCCCAATAGGAAAGGTGCGCATAGGTGAAGGCCGCCACGGACAGGCCGCCGGCAAGAAGGCGACTGCCACGCCAGGACAGCAGCCGCTCTATCGGGTAGCCACGGAACAGGGCCTCCTCGGCCACGGCGGCGCGCGTGACAAGCAGAAGACGGTAGACGAAGGGCGTTGCCATTATCGCCTTGTCCGCCTTCATGTTGATCTCAAGATGCAGGAGCGGGAAGATGACGATCTCGATGAAGATCATACCCGCCACCAGTAGAATGCCCATGAGCACGCCTAGAGCGAGATCAAGGGGTTTGGGCCGGGAAAATCCGATCGAGGCGAGACTGCGCCGTTCAACGCCCAGAATATAGCCGTAGAGACCGAAGGTAAGGACCCACCAGAGGACCTCCCGGCCATAATTGGGGCCGAGGAGCCAGCCGAACAGGTGCTGGCTGTAACCGCTAACGGGAGCAAAGGTGGCTGTCGCCAGGAACAGCAGGCCTGCGAGCGTGCGCACCGGCAGCCGGGATCGTGCACCGCGGACGGGTGCGATAGTGGGCGGCACTGTAGGTATCTGCGTACTCACATCGGTCTCCTTAGGCTGGCGACGTCGCTTCGTCCGCCGGTCCCGCCGGCATGTGAGGACGTCCGAAACATGTGCGAACGTGGAAGGAGTGTGCGCGCAGAGCAATGCTCTAGGCCCGGGCCTGGCACGAGCCGTGTCGAGGTTGGCGTGAACCGTGCGGCTTAGGTGCCGCTAAGCCCCAGCCGCGCACGCAGGTTATCGGCGTAGGTGCGGCTGAGACCCAACTTGGCTCCACCCTTGAGCATCAGTTCGCCGTCGCCATTGCGCAGGCTTCGCAGGGCAAGGATGCGGTCTATCTGCACGATAGCCGAGCGATGAACGCGGACAAAGCGGCTGGGATCGAGCTGGGATTGCAGGTCCGTCAAGCTCATGCGCAGCAGATGCACCTTTGTCCCTACATGGAGGCAGAGATAGTGCCCTGCGGCGTCGATGTAGTCGATCTGGGCGATGGGTACGAGATCGATCCGTGTTCCATCCTTGACCACAAGGCGGGCGCGTTCGGGTGTGCCAGATGCCGTCTGCAGCGTTCTGCGGGCACGATCAAGCGCCTGCGCAAACCGGTCACGGCTGAAGGGTTTAAGCAGATAATCAATGGCAGCGACATCGAATGCGTCGACTGCGCGATCATCATGGGCGGTGAGATAGATGGCGCAGGGTCTGACATCGACGGGTAAGGCAGCCAGAAGTGCGATGCCATCAAGGTCGGAAAGACCGATATCGAGAAAGGCAAGGTCCGGCTTTTCTCTTTGAAGAAGTGCAAGAGCGCTTTCGCCATCTTCCGCTTCTCCGACTATGACGATGTCGGTCTCGTCCTTCAGATAAAGACGGACGCGCTCACGCGCCAGATCCACATCGTCGACGATAACGGCACGGATCATGACCCGTCCTGCGCGTGTTTGAGCGGCAAACGCAGTACCGCACGGGCTGGAGGCCCCAGATCGAAATCGAGCCGCTGGGCCGAACCATAAAGTGCCTTGAGGCGATCGCGGACATTGGCAAGGCCAATGCCGGTACCGAGCGCGCTGTCGCTGTCCTCGGCCGCGTCATTGGCAACGAGGACAACAAGCTCGCCTCTTTCAGCGTGGCCACAGATGCGGATGACGCCGCCCTGCCGACGGCGGGCGACACCATGCAGAATGGCATTTTCGACAAGCGGCTGCAGCAGCAGAGATGGCACCAGAGCCTGCCAGGCGTCAGGTTCGATGTCGAGGAATACCGAAAGCCGCTCGGGCATCAAAAGCATGTAAAGGTCAAGATAGTCCTGGGTAAACGCCAACTCGTCCTTGAGCGGAATTTCCGCAGGGCGCTCCGAAAGTGCGGTCCGCAGAAGATCGCTCAGCTGCGCAATGGCAGCATCAGCCCGGGCAGCGTCCCGATACCCCACCGCCGAGATGGCGTTGAGGGTATTGAACAGAAAGTGAGGCCGTATCTGCGCCTCCAGGGCCTTCAACTGGGCACGGGCAAGGTGGCGCTCACGCAGGCGCGCGCGCTCGAAATAGGCCTTCGCCTGGCCGATCGCAGTGACAGCAATGTAAAAGGGCAGGCTGTAGAAGGAGGTGATGTAAGCGCCGCGGGCCAATCGATGCCAGTCGCTGCGTACAAAGTCACCCGCGAGGACGGCATTGAGGACATAGCCACTGATCACTGCCAGCGGGGTAACAACGATGCCGAGCAGCACGAGGATCAGAAGCGGACGCAACACGGTCTCTTCGGTGATGGCGAATCTCGTGCTGAGCGCAAGCAGGAGCGGGGTCAGCGCCATCCACGGCACAAAACTGACGAGGACGTAGAGAAAGATCGGCGCGAACTGCGTCTGTTGCAGCGGCGCATGCTCGGACATTTGCAGGGCAACGGTCGGCGGGGTCCAGGCCGCCGCCATCAATGCCCAGCAGGTAATGATGATGACCGACTTGATCGCACGATCCCGGCCTGCCGTCATTGTACATCCTTAGCGCAGGACATGGCGGATCATCCCAAGGATGAGGATACCTTTGGTGCCGTACCCTTGTGTCATGTGTGGCTCAGCTCGACCACATCCTCATAGGTTCTAAGGCCCGGCTTTTGCGCATTGACCAGCACCGCCATATTGCCGGGCAGATGTGCGTTTTTCCACATCTTGGTATGGGCCCGGGGAATGTCTGCCCAAGGAAAGACTTCACTCATGCACGGATCAAGGCGACGCTCCACCA
>JAGWRJ010000350.1 GCA_028869725.1 Alphaproteobacteria bacterium
CGATGCCGGTCAACGCGAGCACCGGCAGATGAAAGTAGGGGTCGATGCCGTTGGCGACGTCCCGAACACTGCTCGGCGCGTAGCCGCCGTCAATGACGAAAAGCGGTGGCGCGCCCAGCGTTCCGCTCAGTCCGCTCAACCCTCCTGCGGCGAAATAGTGAAAGGCGCCTTGCCGGTCATTTTCGTCAGAGTATTCCGCAATCAGTGTCCCTTTGAGGTTTGATGTCGGTTTATAGACGACTGTGGCACGCATACCGTAAGCGTTCTTGTTGTCGATGCCACGATGCGTGACCAGATTGGTTCCATACCCGTCATGGTGTTCATAGAAGCCTGCGAAGCGCACCAGCAACGTATCGGACTTGTCGATCGGTCCTCCGATGGCGCTTTCGAGCCTGACCTCTCCGTAATTGCCGACAGTTGCGTTCGCATAGCCTGAAAACTCCTCGGTCGGCCGCGCCGTCGTTATATTGACGGCGCCGGCCGCTGCGTTGCGTCCATACAACGTGCCCTGGGGGCCGCGCACAACGTCTATGTCCTGAACGTCGAATAGACCTGTCTCTTGCGCGATGGGACGCCCAATATTGACCTCGTTTTCGTTCACGGCTACGGCACTCCCCGTTCCCGGAAGGAACGTTGAACTGCCGATACCACGGATCGCGATTTGCGCAATGCCTTGGGCCTCGCCCATTTCGAAGCTTGAAACCAACCCTCGCAAATCGCTCAAATCGCGGACCTGATGCCGCTCAAGATCAGTGCGATGCAGGGCGGTGACCGCCGCCGGCGTGCGCTCGATATCCGTCGGGCGTTTCTCGGCGGTGACGATGATAGTCTGGAGGCGCACGTCGGTGTCCGCATGAGTCACCGTGGTCCAGAGTAGCGCTGCCAACAACGACGATCCCCAAAGCGTGCAAGAGAACCATCTATCTGCAGACTTGCGCATGTTCGTTTCCCCCTGCATCGTCTCGCTTCGGGCGACGACGGCGGTTTAATGCTGATTCTTTGCCAGGCGATCTATAGAAACCGAGGCGTTCGCGTACGACACCTCGTGTTCGGTTTGATGGCTCGCTACTGCGGCGGGATCCGGATTTCCCCAAGCGTCGGGCGCGTCAGTTCCCCGGACGTGCCATCTGGGCAACCTTTCGGCGATGCAGGGTTCCCCGCGGGTCGGTTGATGCTCACTGCGTTTTGCGTGGCCGTCTGGCCCGGGATCGGGTCGCCCGGCCAACGCGCCGCTTCGGCCCGTGGACAATGGGGGAAGCCCCGGACGCCGCCCCGCAACCGATCGGTCCAAGTCATGAATAAATCCATAAAATCATTTACTTACGTCGTGTAGTCATTGGTAGATCCGGATCGCGGCACTTTCCTGCAGGCGGCTGCTCCTTCCTTGTGTCTCGCTTCCACCGGTTTGCACACGTCACCAGCGAACGCTGCCGCCCTATTGACCGGCATATTAGTCGAACGTTAGACTAACTGTCAACTGGCGCATTGGACTGGTAATAGACGAATTTCAGCCTGGCAAGGAAATCACGGCTGAGATCAGCGCTAGTTCGCGTGTGACTGATGAATTCGAGGAGAGATTCCGAGATGCCTGCACCAACCGCCAAGAAGCCGCCGACCTTTCACCCTTTCACCGGGCGCGACCTCCCCTGGCTTCTCGACACCCAGGCAAAGGCGCGGGGCGATCGTCCCTATTTAATCTGGGAGTCGTTTGAAGCGCCGGCCCGGACATGGAGCTATGCCGAATTTGCCGAGGAAACCCGGGCCTACGCGGCGGGACTGACCGAGTCGGGCGTGAAAGCCGGCGAGTTTGTACTACTGCACATGGAGAACTGCCCGGAGTTTCTCTTCGTCTGGCATGCGTGCGCGCGCCTCGGCGCGATCGTGGTCACGACCAATACCCATTCGACAGCGGACGAGCTCTGTTATTTCGCCCGCCGCTGCGGGGCCGTGGTCGCCATAACGCAGCCAAAGTTTGCGAGCCTCCTGCAGGGCCTCGATCACAAGTTCCGCTGGGTCGCCGCTGCGGACACGAATTCCCACAAGGCGCCGGAAGCGCCGCTCCCGTCCGGGATTCTCCCGCTCGCGACTCTGCGCCGCGATCCTAGAGCGGCGCCGGCGCGACCAGCCGTTCCAATGGCGCCGAACAGTGCGCAATTCACCTCCGGAACTACGTCCCGGCCCAAAGGTGTGATCTGGACTCATGCGAACGCGCTTTGGGCGGCACGCCTCATGGCTTCTCGTCTCGAACTGACTCAGAACGATCGCGCTATTGTCTACCTCCCATTGCATCACACCAACGCACTCGCCTACGCGTTTTTGTCGACGCTTTGGGCGGGCGGATCCGCCGTACTGACGCCGCGATTCTCCGCGAGCCGCTTTTGGGACGTAGCCGTCCGCCAC